>JANNUK010000385.1:0-4116 GCA_031395155.1 Chloroflexota bacterium
TTGAAGGCGTGCTTGTCGATGTGGTTCGTCTCGTCGGCGGGTGTCAGGACCTCGGATTCGTCGATGTAGTCGACGCCGAGCGCCTCGAGGATCTGGGCCTCCACGAAATGGCCGATGCGCGCCTTCGCCATGACGGGGATCGACACCGCGTCCATGATCTCGACGATCATCTGCGGGTCGCTCATCCGAGCCACGCCGCCGGACGCCCGGATGTCCGCGGGCACGCGCTCGAGTGCCATGACGGCCACGGCGCCCGCGTCCTCGGCGATCTTTGCCTGGTCGGGAGTGACGACGTCCATGATGACGCCGCCCTTGAGCATCTGGGCCAGACCCTTCTTGGTCGCCCAGGTGGATGTCTCGAGTGTCATCTGCCCCTGGTTCTCCGGTCGCTGCGCTCGGTCTGCCGGCCGCCTGCCGCGGGGTCCTCGCCCGTTCGGGTCAACCGGCCCGCCTCGCGCGCCGCGATTATCGCATGGTCGTGCACGATCCCTGTGTCGGCGTCCAGGGTGGCAGGGCCGAGCACCGAGATCACTCGAGGCAGCGTGGACACGGATCCACAGCATTGTCGGAAAGTCGACAGCGGACGCTGGCAACACTTTGGCCGCGCTCGGCGTCATGTGATCGGTAGCGGACAGCCGATCAGCCTGGGCCCCGTCCGCACCAGTGGTCTCTCTGGAAGGGGATTCGATGCGCAGATTCGCCATCATCGTTATGGCCGGGATCATGGCCCTCGCCGTGGCCGCGCCTGTCTCCGCGGGCGCAAACGTGTACAACTCGAGCAGCTCGGCGCTGACGGCGCAGGGCTCGTGGTACACGGAGGGCGCCGACGGCTACACGTTCGGTTACGTCGCCGCCTGGAAGCAGGGTTCGTCCTCACCGTTCATGGAGCTGTACACCGAAACGGGAAACTGGGTCGACTGCACGCCGGGCGATCCGACGGATGATTTCTACGGCTTCGTGGGCTCATTCCAGTTTGGATACGGCGATGCCACCCTCACCATCGGCAGGACCTATGGGTCGGCGAATGCCACGGCCACCTTCGACGTGTATGGAGCCGACGTCGACCAGTGCGCGGACACCTGGATCGAGACGTCCACGCCGGGTGTCCAGGTCTCGCTCGCTTTGACGGCAACAGGCCCGAAGGTCATGCAGCGCGGGACCTGGTCCTTCAAGATCCCGTCGCAGTTCAACAGCCACTCGTCGTACAGCAGCACGTATCGCATGGCATCCGGCACGGCGACGATCGACGGCGCTTCGATGTCGGTCGACGGCGGTATCGGCAAGGTGACCTGGCGCGACCACTACAACGGGTAGGAGTCACGCGGTCTCCACTCGTACGACCCCGGGTCTGCGACCCGGGGTCGTGCCACGTGTCTTGCGCACGTGCCGTGCGGCTGGGTCGCGCTTCTAGCGCGAGACGGTGCGCACGACCCCCGACATCAATTTGGTGGCGCGCCGGGCCGCCGTTGGTGAGAGGCGACTGACGGCGTCGACAAGCTCAAGGACATCGTCGTCCGGCAAACCGCCGAGGAGATCGAAGAGCCGCAGGATCGTCGTGTCGGGGATCCGCCCGAGGAGCTGCAGGCTGCGCTCGAGTTCGCGGGGCTCGAGCTGGGGAACGAGGCCCACGGCCCGATCGAACAGATGCACGAAGACCAGGAACGCGCCGAGCCATTCGCTCAGTCCGGCCAGCTCGGGGTCGTCGGGGGCCGCCGCGGCCGCAGCGCTCGCCTCGGCCGCGGTCCGTTCGATGACACCGATGATCGGGTCGCCTTCGCGGACCTTCCGTTCGGCCACGACCCGACCGAACCAGCGCCAGTGGTCGCCGACCGCCCGGTAGGCGGCACCCGCCGGCCCGCGCCGCCCCACCCGTCGCGGCTCCTGAACACGCTCGACGATCCCCCACGATGCCGCCTCGGCCAGAGCCAGACTCGCCGCGCGATGCGAGAGGCCGAGCGCCTCGCGGACCTCGCGTTCCGTGAGCGGTTCCTGACGGGCCATGAGGTAGGCGTGGACGCGTGCGATCGCCGGCGCGACGCCCCAGGCTGCACCCATCTCGCCCCAGGCCTCGGCCAGCTTGAGCCGGATCGCCTCGGCACCGATACTCGGAGGCGGGCCGCCGCCGATTCCAGCATCCAAAACCTGCTTCTTGACAGTAGCTCGTTTATCGTTCATAACTTGCTATGTCACAGTAGCACATGAGAGGATCGCGATTGGACTCCGCCGACCCGCCGATCGTTTCCGCCGACTCCGCCGCGCCGATGAAGGTCGTCGTCGCCGGGGGGTCCGGGCTGATCGGGCGACGGATCGCCCGATCGCTGCTTGCCGATGGCCACGGGGTGGTGGTGCTGACGCGTTCACCGGAACGGCACAGCCCGCGCCTGCCTGCGGGCGCGGTCGCGGTCGGTTGGTCGGCACGAGTCGACGATGCACTCGTCGCCGCGCTGCATGGGGTCGACGCGGTCGTGAACCTTGCCGGAGAGGCGATCGGCCCGCGGCCGTGGATCCTCGGCCGCAAACGGACGCTCGTCGACAGTCGGCTTCGGGCCACGGAGGCGCTTGTCGAGGCGATTCGCCGACTGCCCGAGCAGCACAGGCCCCGGGTCCTGGTCAATGCCTCCGGGACGGACGTCTACACGGGACTCGAAGCTGAACCGGCCACCGAGGTCACACCGCCGGTCGGCGGGTTTCTCGCGGAGCTGGGGATCGCATGGGAGGCGGCCGCGACCCCGGCCGAGATGCTCGGGACCAGGGTCGCCTTCGTCCGGACGGCGTTCGTTCTCGCCGCCGAGGCCCCGCTGTTCGGCCTCCTTCGGCTGCCCTTCCGACTGTACGTGGGCGGCCGTCTCGGGAGCGGGCGGCAGTGGTTCAGCTGGGTGCACATCGAGGATCTTGTCGCGATCTACCGGCTGGCGATCGAGGACGATCGTGTCCGCGGCCCGATCATCGCGGCGTCGCCAGAACCCATCCGCCAGGGGGACTTCGCCCGGGCAATGGGGCGGGCGATGCACCGTCCGGCGTGGTTCCCGGTCCCGGCGTTCCTGCTTCGTCTGGCGATGCGCGAACAGGCGACCCTGATCGTCGATTCGCGGCGCGTCGCCCCGGCTCGAGCCATCGAACTCGGCTATCGCCACCGGTTCCCGACACTCGACGCCGCGCTGACGGACATCGAAGGTTCGACACGACACACGCCGTGAGAGCACTTCGCCAGGGCACGCCATGGATCGCCGGGGCCGCATGGGGTGCCGTCTCCTCGATCCTGGCGTTGTCGGCCCCGTTCGTGGGGATCCCGACACTGACCGTGTCGGCCGCTGTCACCATCGCCATCGCCGTGGTCCGCCGCCGAACCGAGGCACTGTCCGGACTCCTCGTTGGGCTCGGTGGCCCGTGGTCGCTGTTCTGGGCCCTTGGTGAACTTGCTTGCCGCGGCGCCGCGTTCTGCGAACGCTCAGCGGCGGGCGCCGTGATCGGGCTGGCGGGGCTCGTGCTTCTGGTCGGCGGAGTCCTGCTGATCGGACGCCGCGGCTAGCGGGCGGCGGCGAGGGCGGCCTCGACCGCGGCGAAGACCGGCAGGGTCGGGTCGATCTCGATCGTGCATGACGCAATCGTCTCCGTGCTACCAAGCCTGGAGAACTCGTAGACGACCTCCTGTCCATCGAAGTTGACCGGGCATTCGCCGGTGAACGGGTGGCTCTTGATCGCGGCGAAGTCGGCGGCTCGAACGGCCGCGGACAGCGCGGCCATCACGTCGGACGGGACGGTCCCGAGCTCCGCGGCGCCAGGGGCGACCTGGTGGACGCGCCCATCGGATTCGATGGCGATCCGCGAACCACACGGTGCGTTGATGCAATGGCCGCCGCGGGTCTCGACCACGACGAGCGTGCCGACGACGCCGGGGACCGGAAATGTCGAACAGGCGACCGCAACGAGCGCGAGCGCGACGAGAAGGGCGCCGCTGAACGAGGTCAGCATGCGCAGCGAGACGGCTCGCGCGCCGCGGCGGTTCCGCGGCGCGTCAAGCACCCCCGGCGCCACGCTCGGAGTTCGGTCGATCGCGCTCCTCGCGCAGCGCCCCGAGGATCTCCAGTTCGATTCGGTCCTTCGGACGGCCCGCGG
>JANNUK010000027.1:0-8921 GCA_031395155.1 Chloroflexota bacterium
GCCAGGGTCGCCGTCTGCCCGGCAGGATCGTAGGCCGGGATGACCTCGACGACATCGAAGCCGACGAAGTCGATGCCGGTCAGTCCACGCAAGACGGCCAGCAGGTCGCGGGCGGACGGGCCGCCCGCCTCCGGGGTCCCGGTCCCGGGCGCATAGGCCGGGTCCACGACGTCGATATCGAAACTGATGAATGCCGGACGATCACCGACGCGTTCGCGGATCCGGGAGGCCACGGCCGCTGGTCCGAGGGCGAACATGTCCTCCGTCGTCAGGTAGTCCAGTCCGAGCTCGTCGCGCAGGCCCGTCCAGTCCCCCGCGTCGTACACCGACCCGCGCAGGCCCACCTCGATGGAATGGGCCACGTCCACGAGGCCCTCCTCGATGGCCCGCCGCATCCACGTCCCGTGGTTGTACTTCTCGCCGAAGTAGCTGTCCCAGGCGTCGGTGTGCGAATCGAAGTCGATGACCGCGACCGGACCGCGCGAGCGCGTCGCCCGGAGGTGCGGCAGCGTGCACGCATGGTCACCGCCGATCAGGAGCGGGATCACCCCGGCCTCCACGATCGGTGCCACCGCCGCTTCGATCGCCGCATAACTGCGCTCGGTGTAGCCGGGCACGATCGCCACGTCCCCGTAGTCGACGCAGGACAGCACATCGAACGGCTTGACATCGAGGTTGGTGTTGTACGGCCGAAGCATCACGCTCGCGGCGCGGACCGCGTTGGGGCCGAACCGTCCGCCGACGCGGTAGGTCACGCCGGTGTCGAAGGGCACCCCGACGACGGCCACGTCGACCTCATCGAGGGTCCGCACGTACGGCAGGCGAGCGAAGGTCGACGGGCCGGTGAACCGTGGGCTCTGGAGCGAATCCTCGGGCACGTAGCGGGGCATCGGTCCTCCTGGCCGCACCGCGGCCACCGAACCGGTCCCCGCCGGTGGTGCCGCAATCACACCGTGGATGGTAGCCGCCCGGTCCACTGCCGCAACAGTGCCCGACCCTATACTCCGCCGCATGATGGAGGTCTCCACGCTCGACGATCCCCTCGCCGAGGCCAGGCGGCTCGTGGTGCTGGCCGAACGTAACGCCCTGAAGGTTCGCCTTCTCGGCGGCCTCGCGTTCCACGCCCAGGTGCCCACCTGGCAGGCGGCGGTGGAGCGCCCACGCCGGGACATCGACCTCGCCACCCGAAGTCAGCACCGCAAGGAGGTCGCCGACCTCCTCGTGGCGTCCGGCTATACGCCCGACCGGCGGTACAACGCGCTGCACGGCCACAAGCAGCTGTACTTTGTGGATGCCCGGACCGGTCGCTCCGTCGACGTCCTCGTCGACCGGCTCGAGATGTGCCACCGCTTCGACTTCGGGGATCGCCTGGACCTCGACCCGCTGACCCTGCCCCTGGCAGATCTGCTGCTATCGAAGCTCCAGATCGTCAAGATCAACCGCAAGGACCTGCTCGACATCCTGATCCTGCTCCGGGAGCACGAACTCGGGAGCGACGACGCCGGCCGGATCAGCGTAACCAGGATCACCAGCCTGACGTCCGCCGACTGGGGCTGGTGGCGTACCGTGACCGGCAACCTTCAGCGGCTGGCTGACTTCACGGCCGCCGAGCTCCGGCCCGACGAACTGGAGACCGCCTCACCGGCACGGCACGACCTGGTCGAGCAACTCCAGGCACTCGAGGTCGCGATCGAGCGCACCCCGAAGTCCATCGGCTGGCGTCTGCGGGCCCGCCTCGGCGACCGGGCCCCCTGGTACGAGGAGCCCGAGGAGATCGGCCACGGCGCCGAATAGCCTCGACGACGCGCCCTTCGGCCCTACTCCAGGTAGTCCTTGAGCTTGCGCGAGCGCGATGGGTGGCGCAGCTTGCGCAGGGCCTTCGCCTCGATCTGGCGGATCCGCTCGCGGGTCACGTTGAACACCTTGCCGACCTCCGCGCGGGTTCGGGCGCGCCCGGCCTCGAGGCCGAACCGCAGCTGCAGCACGCGCCGTTCGCGACCGGTCAGCGAGTCCAGTACCGCCTCGACCTGCTCCTTGAGCAGCTGATGCGAGGCCGCCTCGGCCGGCGCAAGCGCCCCGCGGTCCTCGATGAAGTCGCCGAGGTGGGAGTCCTCCTCCTCGCCGATCGGTGTTTCCAGCGAGACCGGCTCCTGTGAGACCTTGATGATCTCGCGGACCTTCTCGGGCGTGACCTGGACTTCCTGGCCCTTCGACATCGCCTCCGCGATCTCTTCGACGGTCGGTTCACGGCCGAGCTCCTGCAGGAGCCCGCGCGAGACGCGGATCAGCCGGTTGATGGTCTCGACCATGTGAACCGGGATCCGGATCGTCCGGGCCTGGTCGGCGATCGCCCGGGTGATTGCCTGGCGGATCCACCATGTGGCGTAGGTGGAGAACTTGAAACCCTTCTCGAAGTCGAACTTCTCGACCGCCCGGATGAGCCCGATGTTGCCCTCCTGGATGAGGTCCAGGAACGACATGCCGCGCCCGATGTACTTTTTCGCGATCGACACCACGAGCCTGAGGTTCGCCGACGTCAGCTGCTCGCGGGCGTCGCGCCCGATCCGGACGAGCTCGCCCTTGCGATGGGCCAGCTTCGTGTTCGACGGGACATCCGGGTCGTAGCCCATGCGCTTGAGCATGTCCGCGTCGTTGCCTGCCGTGATCCAGCGCTCCAGGGCGACGAACGCGACATCGTCGCGGGTCCAGTCGTAGATCGCGCGGAGACCGGCGTTATCACGCGAATCCAGGTCCCCGTTGTGCACCGCATAGAACGCCCAGTCGAGGATCTCGAGGAACTTCTCTGTGGACAGGGCCTCGTTGTACTCCGAGACGAGCTTGCGGGCCTGCTTGAGCAGTTCCTTCGTCCCGTCCGACTGGACATCGCGCCCGGCCTTGATGAGATGGAAATCGGGCGTCGGGAGGAGCAGGTCCGCGGCCGAATCGGCCGAGATCGCATCTCGAACGATCTTCTTGCCCTCGGGGCCGAGCGGCAATCGGTGCTGCGGCTTGGCCGTCCGCGTCTTCGACTCTGTCTCGTGGAGCGTCCATTCGTGGAGCGACACGAGGCCCTTCCAGGGCTCCTCGGCGAGTTGCTCCCCGAGCTCGATCGCCTTGGCGAGGACCACTTCCTCCTCGGCCGTGAGGAGGGCGACCTTGCCGATCTCCTTCAGGTACATCCGGACGGGATCGTCGATCCCGATCATGTCGGCGTTGAGCGCCTCCAACTCCTCGGCGGTCGGCTCGTCGAGCTCGGCCGCGTCGAGCTTCGACGGCTCCTCCGCGAGCAGCCGGCGCCGTGGCGGACGATCCTCGCCGACCACCTCGACGGCGTCCTGTTCACTCTCGAACTCGAGATCCTCGTCCTCGTCACCTTCCGGCTCGGCCCCGTTGCCGTTCTCCGCGGCCTCGATGGGGGCGCGCTTCGGGCGCATGTTGGCGAGCTTTGCCTCCTCGAGCTCTGCCCGACCGCGCCGTGGGCGGGTCAGGACGGCTTCGACAAGCTGCTGGTCGAGCGGATCAATGGGCATTCGGCGATTCCTCCGGTTGGGGTTCGGTGGCTATGACGTGGCAGTGGCGGCAGGCGTCCGACGGGTGAGCAGACGGGTCTGCTCGCGACGCCGGTCGAGGGAGAGACGTTGTTCGTTGATCGACCGTCGCTCCGTGGCAAGACGCTCGATCGCGGCGCGGTCGCCGTCGCGTTCGGCCTCCGCGGTATTGGCCTCGTTGAACTCGGCCCGGTCACGGAGCTGGTTTTCCTCGAGGTCGATGACCAGCCGCTCGATCTCATACGTGAGGCGGTGGTCGGGCAGATCGCGCGAGTCGGGCCCACCCTTGGCGTACAGGGCCCTGGCGAGCGCCGCGGTTTCATCGTCGAGCCCGGCGATGAACGCGGCGGAATCGAACGGCGGGTGGACGCCCTCGTCGTTCGGAGCGCGCGCGATCACAAGCGCCCGGAACAACTCCCGGGCCACCTGGGACGGCAACAGGTCCGGGCCGACGGACTCGACCACGCGGAGTTGGGCAGCCGGGACGAGGAGAACGAGTCGGAGCAGCTCCGCCTCGTGCGGTGAGATCGCGCGCAGGATCTCGGTCACAGGGAGGGCATCTGCCGACCCGATCACGGATTCGGCCGTGATCCGGCCGACCACGTTGCCCGCGCCACCGCCCGATTGGGCGCCGCCGATCAGGCCATCGCGGCGGTGCAGGACTTCGAGGAGCACCCGCTCCTCTACCCCGCTGGCCTGTCGGATCTGCTGCAGGTAGGCGTCGCGCATGATCGGGTTCGGGACGGCCCGGATCGTCGGTATCAACGCGTCGACGAACCGAGCCTTGCCGCTCGCCGTCCGCAGATCATGCCCGCGTGCCGTCGAGTCGATGAGGTAGTCGACGATGGGCTGAGCGGCCCGGACCTCCTCGCGCCAGCGGTCCGGCGTCTCTCGGACCACCTCGTCAGGGTCTTTCCCTTCCGGGAGCCGTACGACGCGCACCTCGTCCAGCTCGACCCCACTGTCGGAGACCGCAAGCTGGCCGATGAGCGCCTCAAGGGCGCGCGCACCGAGGGCGCCGGCCTTCTCGCCGGCGGCATCAACGTCGTACGCGAGAGCGATCCGCTTCGTGTAGCGGGTGAGCAGGGCGACCTGGCCAGGCGTCAGCGCTGTGCCGAGCGACGCGACGACATTGTCGAAGCCGGCCTGATGGGCCATCAAGGCATCGGTATAGCCCTCGACGATGACGGCCTGGCCGGACTTGCGGATGGGGCCCTTGGCCTTGTCGATGAGGTAGAGCGTGCGGCTCTTGTCGAAGAGCGGCGTAGCCGGCGTGTTGAGGTACTTGGGCCCCGTATCGCGCCCGTCCTGACCCTCGGATCCCAGGATCCGCCCACCAAGCCCCACCGCGTGGCCGTTCTGGTCGCGGATCGGGAAGAGGACGCGGCCCCGGAACTTGTCGTAGACGCCCACGCCGCGGCCGGACCGCCCCGGCGCCGCGAGGCCCACTTCGACAAGCTCCTCGGCCCGGATGTCGCGCTTCTCGACGAGGCGCCGGCTCAGCGTCTCCCAGCCTTCGGGCGCCCAGCCCAGCTGCGCCTTCTCGATCGTCTCGTCCGTGAAGCCACGGCCACGCAGATACTCGAGCGCGGTCGTGCCGACCTTCGATCCGACCAGCACCTGGTGGTAGAAGGCGATCCCCGTCTCGAGCACATCACGCAGGCGCGCCCGACGGGCGTCCTCCCGTTTCGTTCGTTCGTCGATCTCCACGCCGGCCTTCGATGCCAGCTGGCGGAGCGCCTCGGGAAACGGCACGGAATCGCGCTGCATGACGAAGCTGAAGATGTCGCCGCCCAGGCCGCACCCGAAGCACTTCCAGCTCTCGCGGGCAGGCGTGACCACGAACGAGGGTGTCTTCTCGCCGTGGAACGGGCAGAGCCCCTTGTAGGTGGTGCCCGCCTTCTTCAGCTGGACGCTCTCACTTACGACGTCGACGACGCTCAGCTTGCTCTTGACTTCGGCTGCAACGCCTCCGGCCAATATTCCTCCGTTGGACTCCGCCCCGGCGAGACCCGTGCCGCCTGGCTCACGGCTTCTCTTGATGGATACCGCGCTTCCGATCGGTTCGTTCGCCCGCCGAACCCGTCCGGTCGACCACCGGACATGACTGCGGGCCTGTCAAGACTTGACAGGCCACCAGAGGCTCATTCTAGGGCTTGACAAAGGTCTTGACAAGAGCCGGAACTGCGACTCGGAGCGAGTCGCAGTTCGCGGTGAAAGGCCGCCGTGCCCTGGAGACGCATGTCGACGCTTCGGAGCGTATCGTGCGCATCGACGCAAAAACCATGCTCGCTGGGGACCGAACCGTTGCTTCCGTCTCTCGGACACGTCGGGCCGATCGTCATCGGGACGCATGACGCCTTCACCGCGGTCGCCCTCGCGGTTGGCCTGGCGATCTACTACGCCGAACTCCGCCGGCGACGATGGCTCGACAGCACCATCGTCTGGATCTCGTTCGCCGCCGTGTTCGGGGGCGTGATCGGCGCTCGGCTGATCACGGTCTGGGAACGACCGGACGTCGCCGACGCCTTCGCATCGATGCCGCTGACCATGGCAATCGAACTGAGCGGCAAGAGCATCATCGGGGCCGTCGCCGGCGGATACCTTGCCATCGTGCTCGCCAAACGTGGCTTTGGCTATCGGCGATCCACGGGCGACTGCTACGCGCTCGCGATCCCGGTCGCGACGGTCATCGGTCGAATCGGATGCTTCCTGACCGAGCTCCCGCTGGGGAAGCCGACGACGCTCCCATGGGGGGCGACCGTCGATCCGACGACCGCTGCTGCCTCGGCGGCCTGCCCAGGCTGCAACGGTCCGATGCACCCGACGATGCTGTACGAGGTCGCCTTCAACATCGTCGCAGCGCTCGTGATCTGGCGATTCCGAGGGCGGATCCCGGTCCCGGGCGACACGTTGAAGCTCTATCTGGTCAGTGCCGGCATCTTCCGGTTCTTCGTGGAATACCTGAGGACCAGCCCACCCCAGGCACTTGGTCTGACGGCGCCCCAGTGGGTCCTGATCCCGCTCGTGGCTCTCCTGGTCGTCCACTTCACGCGGCAGGCGATGGCGGGCGCCTGGCGAGTCCCGGCACCCCCGCCGCCGGTCCTGGAGGTTGCACAATGAGCGGCTCAGATCCCGATCTCGACGGTTCCACACAAGCACCCCCTGGCCCGACTGGGTGGGTTGGGGACCCCCTGCGCGCCTGGTTCGCGGCCAATCGCGGGCAGTTCACCGATGAGGCCCTCGTCGCGGCAGCCATCGCGGCCGGCCACTCGGAGGACGCTGTTCGCACCGCCCTCGAACGCGTCGTCGACGCCGAGGTATCCGCTCCGGTGCGCGTCCGCGCGCGCAAGCTCATCACCTGGCTCTATCTCGGCGGCTATGTCGTCCTGGTCGGCGGGATGCTCATTGGCCAGGGAACGAGCGTTGGGCTCGGGCCTGGCCCCGCGATTCCCGTGATCGGAACGGTGATCCTGACCATCATCCTGGGACTCGCGTTCGCGGTCTCGCGCGCCTGGCTGGGTCGACGCGTCCGGGCCACGGCCGCCGCTGGGGCCCTCCCGATGCTGTTGTCGGTGCCGGTCGTCTTGTGGCTTGGGGTCTCGGGCCTCTGTGTCTATACCGGACTGCCGTTCGGATTCTTGCGGACACTCATTCGATAGTTCCCGCGTGATTTCAGGAGGTCACGGTGCTCGAGCTGCGCCCCTATACGCCACTGCGGATGGTCCTGACCGTCTGCGGCCACTGCTTCTCCGAGGATCCCGATCGGGAGATCGACTACGAGACCGACATCCTCCAGGGCAATCTCGTGGCGATGGACGGGGCCGTATACCTCCGGCGCTCGTGCCGCCGCGGTCACGGCACGGTGACCAGCCTGTACGAGGCCGATCACGGCCTGTGGGAGTACCTCCAGCAGTGGCGCACGCCCACGCGCGAGATCGTGCCTGACCGCCCCGGCAACGATCGGCCGATCCCGATGGGCTACGCGGACGGGCTGGGCGATCTCCAGACCCAGCACTCGTGCGTGCTGCTCCTCGACATCACCGAGAACTGCAATCTTGAGTGCCCGACCTGCTTCGCATCGTCGGCGCCCGGGATCGGGCGCTTCGCCAGGCTTCCGCACCTCATGCGGACGCTCGACGCGGCGATCGCTCGGGAGGGCGGTCGGGTCGACGTCCTGATGCTGTCGGGCGGCGAGCCGACCGTCCATCCCGAGGTGCTCGACATCATCCGGGCGGCGATCGAGCGGAACGTGGTCAGGGTGATCCTGAACACGAACGGCATCCGGATCGCGCGCGACGAGCGCTTCGCCGCCGAGCTCGGCAGGCTGCGCGGCCGACTGGAGGTCTACCTCCAGTTCGATGGCTTCGAGCTCGACTCGCACCTGTACCACCGGGGCGAGGACTTGCGGGCAATCAAGGCGGAGGCGCTCCGCCGCCTCGCCGCCGAGCACGTCTTCACGACACTCGCCGTCGCCGTCGCCGAGGGCGTGAACGATCGTGAGGTAGGCGCGATCGCCGAATACGCGCTCGCGACGGACTTCGTCGCCGGGGTCGCCTTCCAACCCGTGTTCGGCTCTGGCCGAGCCAACCCGATCGACCCGATGCGGCGGGCGACGACGACCGGGACCCTCCTCGGTCTGGGCGAGCAGACCAGCAGCAGGATCGGGCCCGACGACTTCATCGCCCTGCCATGCTCGCATCCCGACTGCTCGTCCCTCACGTACTTCGTCAAGGGGGATTCAGGGGACTGGCGGTCGCTGCCGCGGATGCTCGGGATCGAGCAGCTGAAGGGCTATCTCGGGCTGGTATCAAACCGGATCGCCCCCGACGATGCGATGTGGACCGCGCTGGTCGGGATGATGTCCGAGACCACACTCGTCTCGCGACCGGAGATGGTCGACCACCTGCTCCGGATCTGCGAGGCGTGCGACCTCGGTGTCACGGGGTTCGTGAAGACGCTGGGTCGGTGGGTCTTCGACCGGGAGGGTGCCGTCGAGGAGATTGCCCTGCGGGTCAAACGGATCTCGGTGAAAGCGTTCATGGACGCCTGGACGCTCAACGTCGAGCGGCTCCAGCAATGCTGCGTGCACGTCGGCTCGGTCGATGGGGAGGAGGAACCAGTGCGCATCCCGTTCTGTGCCCGCCAGCTGTTCGGCGGGCTACGCCGCCAGACGTCGGCCGGGATGGTTCCGGCCCGCGAGCTCATTCGCGTGAACGACACCCGGGCGCGCACGACGGTGCCCTCATGAGCAGCGCGAACCCCGGAGGCGGCTCGAGCGCCCCGACCGCCGCCGCCCGACAGGCGCCGATCTTTCCGGTCGGGCCGCAGTCGTATGTCCGCCCCCCTCGGAGCCGGCCGGAGAAATACGAG
>JANNUK010000079.1:0-2309 GCA_031395155.1 Chloroflexota bacterium
GAACTGGTCACTCACGAGTTGCCGCACGACGCCGGCGCTCGAAGGCGTTGTACTGGCCCGTGGCCCGGACGGCCGTTGCCAGCGCCGCCGCCTCGACATCCGACCGCGCGGTCACGACGGCGCTTCGCGAGTCGAGATCGACGGTGGCCGCCTCGACGCCCGGGACGGACTCGAGCGCCTCGGTGACATGGACGACACAGTCGTCGCAGGTCATCCCTCCAACCCCGAGATCGATGAACACGATCGGCTGGTCCATGATGGTGAGTTCCTCATCCTTGATGTACAGACGCCATATTGTGTTGTTATACGGTAACGCGTATGCTTACCTGTGTCTAGTGAGCTTCCTTACGTTCGAGGTGATCGATGACCAGCAACCTGCCCATCGCGGCGACCCGGGCCGATCAGCTATCTCGGTCCGAGGTCCTGGCAACCTTCTTCCAGGGCCTCGCCGACCCGACGCGGGTCCGGATCCTGGAGCTCCTTGCCGATCGGCCGCGCACGGTCCGCGAGCTCCAGGCGGACCTGGGCCTCGCCCAGGGCCGGGTGTCCAGCCACCTCGCCTGTCTGCGCTGGTGCGGCTACGTCGTCGCGACGGTCGACGGGCGCTTCAACCGGTATCAGCTCGTCGACCCGCGCGTGCGCGACATCGTCGCCGCCGCGGAGTCCATCGTCCGTGAGAACGAGGAGCGATTGACCTCCTGCCTGGTGCTCGGCACAGAGGGCGGGGGGTCGGCGCCGCTCGATCCGGCATGAACCGGGATTCGCTCGCCACGGTCGCGGTCCCGCTGGTGGAGCGCTTGCTGCCTCGGCCTACCGATCCTCGCGTCGGTCGGAGTGGGCGCCACGGTCCTGGTCCTTGGCCTCGGCCGGCCGCTCGCCCTCGTCGCGGTCGGGGTTGCCTGGATCGCAGCGCGACGCCATCGGCGGTGCAGGTCGCGCGGTCCCGCCTCCAGTTCCGTCGCCATCGTGTCGTTCCAGCGATTCAGGAACGCATAGAGACAGATCGCGGCGAGGATCTCCACGATCTCGTCATCCGTCCAGTAGTCGCGCGGCCGCGCCATGTGCTCGTCCGTGACGGCGTTGGGGACCGCCCCGGCGGCAAAGGCGAACTCCAGGACCACGCGCTCGGCGTCGTCGAAGAGCGGGCTTGTGCGGAACTCCCAGAATCGCGGTGATCTTGTCATCGCTGATGCCGCTCATGCTGGTGGCGACCAGCGAGTGGGCCTGGCCGTACTGACATCCGGCCGCGCGGCTGGCCATGTGCGCCGCGAGTCGCTTGAGCCCAGGGTCCACGGCCGATTTGGGGTCCATGACCGCCTCGGTCAGGGCCTCGAATGCTGCGACGATCCGCGGCCGGCGCTGCATCGTCAGCAGGCTGTTCGGCACCACCCCGAGGATGCGCTCGAATGTGGCGAACGTCGCGGCAAGCTCGGGCCGCGCATCGGCCGGGAGTGGGTTCATCCGAGCCATCGTGGCCATCGCGTTCCGGGCCGCGGGCGCCCCACGTTCAGGGTGAGGATCGCGGCCCGCAAGCCTAGCGTGCCTGGATGTACGGGTCAGCGAGCGAGGCTGAGTTCCGACGTTGCGCCAAACCGTGTCCAGATGACCCCGAGGGCGGCGCCCCACATGAGGTGGGCGGCGAAGAACACGGCGGCGTTGAGGTTAAGCATCAATGGGTCGATCGCGGGCGCGACGACGAACCACATCGCGGCGAAGACGGCGGCCCCCCAGGCCATGCCGACCCCGATCGTGGCTCCGGCCGACGGGGCCAGCCGCGACACGATGAGCCCGAAGATGACGGCCAGGATGACCGAATTCATCATGTGACCCATCAGGCCGAGGACCAACGCGACGGCGTTGAACGGGATGGGGTTGGCCGAGCCCTGCAGGTCCCGAACGATGGTTGCGCCGATGGCGATCGGAGGTCCGAAGAAGCCGGCGCCATCGGGGATGACCGCCTCGACGATCATCTCCCACATCGCGAGGACAAGGCTGGCGCCGATACCGGCGATAAGGATGCGACGACGATCCATGGTGATGGTTGCCTCCCTGGGTGCGACCTGTGTATCGATCGGCCGGGCTGCCGTCGACCGACAACCTACGCTCCGCCGGCGACCACGGCTGTAGCGCGCATCACGTCCTGCGACGCCCGCGCCTGCGAAGACTTCCGGCGGCGTGTGATCGACGACTTGAACGTTGAGCCGTCGGACGAGACGCTCGACGCTGCGGCGAGGTGCCAGGGGATCGCCAAGGCACCGACCGAGCGCCCAGGTCTTTGCCGCCGTGACGCGGCTCACATCCACGGTGGC
>JANNUK010000117.1:0-3809 GCA_031395155.1 Chloroflexota bacterium
TACTCGGCGAGACCCTGGCCCTCCTCGTCACGACGAGTGAAATGGATGAGTCCGGTAAGTAGAGACAACATGTGGGTGGGTACCTCCTTTCCGTCAGGCTCCCCGAAACCTGTGGGGGCCCGATCACACTACGAACCCCGCACCTCTCTGTCAAGGCACCGCGTCGCCTGGGTGGTGCGCCCGCGAAACGAAAAGACCGCCGGAGCCCGAGGGCTCCGGCGGTCCATTGTTTCGATTGGCCGAAGCGTGCTAGATGGCCTGGCCGATCGTGTTGAGGATCGTGCTGATCTGACCGCCGAGGAAGAGGAGGGCGACGATGGCGATGATCGCGATGAGGGCGAGGATCAGCGCGTACTCGGCGAGACCCTGGCCCTCCTCGTCACGACGAGTGAAATGGATGAGTCCGGTAAGTAGAGACAACATGTGGGTGGGTACCTCCTTTCCGTCAGGCTCCCCGAAACCTGTGGGGGCGTGGTCACGGTACGGACGTCGATCCCTGCGTGTCAAGGAGCCCGATCGTCCTCCCGGTGCGTTGCGTAAACAGGGAACCGCCGGGCCTGCAAGGCCTCGGCGGTCCCTGGTCTCGCGTGGAGGAGCGCGCTAGACGCTTTTGCCGACCGTGTTGAGGATCGTGCTGATCTGACCGCCGAGGAAGATCAGGGCGACGATCGCGACGATCGCGATGAGGGCGAGGATCAGCGCGTACTCGGCGAGACCCTGGCCTTCCTCGTCCCGACGGAACGAGGCGAGGAACGTGGAGATGAGCGCCATTCGTGGAGCCTCCTGAATATAAGGGCTTGCCCTGAAAATGGACGAGGGCTGCGCTCACCATAAGGGCACATTGGCCAGAGGGCCAATAGCAAGATGGTCCTCCCGACCGGCAGGACCCTTTGTTTGGATCGTTCGCAAGACCGGCCGGGAATCAGGCCGTCGGGAGATCCGCGATCAGGCGAAGGTCGCCACCGGCGTCCATCAGCTCGGCGACGATGCCGGCCGTTGTCGCTCGACCCTGGATCTCGCGCCACGTCGCGTCGGGGAGGGCGACGATCGTCGCCTGGCGGGCTGTTTCGACGGCCTCTCGCTCGGCGCGACGGCGGTCCTCCATCATCTCGGCCAGAGCAGGTGGGACGTCCTCCGCCGTGTCGGAAGGGACAGGGACGTTTCTCAAAGGGTCGGTCGTCTCGGGCGGCTGGATGGCCCAGACGCGGACCTCGAGGCGATCGCCCCAGTCCAGCTGGATCGAGACCTGCTCCGGTCGCTGGGCGAGGAAGGCGACCAGGGCCAGGTCGACGACGCGAAACAGCGTGCTCTCGAGGTCGACCCGGAGGCGTCGATCCGTTCCCATCGACTCGAGGGTGACCGGGAGTCCGGCTCGTTGGCCACGATCGCGCGCCGCGCGCCGGATGGTCGGAACCAGGCCGAGGTCGTCGAGGACCATCGGGCGGACGTCGAAGATGAACGACTTTGTGGCCTCGAGGGTCTGCTGGACCATCGACACGAGAAGGCGGACCTCGCCTCCCGCCATCACCGGGTCTTTCGCGAGCAGGCGCTCCACGATCTGGGCCTGCAGGATGATGTTCGTGAGGCTCTGGGCGGGACCGTCGTGCATGGCCCGGGCGATCTCGCGGCGAAGATCTTCCTGCGCTCCGAGGACGAGACCGGACAATTCCGGCGGGACGGTCCGCCCATCAGCACCCGGTCCTTCGGACCAGTCCGCCGTACCGTTCGATTCCGCATCGGATGCCGGTGTGCTCGACCCCGCCTCGGAAGCGGCCACGTAGCCGGCCAGCGCGTCGTGGAACCGGCTCATGGTCTTGCGCTTGCCCTCGAGCACCTCGACCTGCGAGGCCATGAGGACGGCCCGACGGGTCAGGCTGACGAGCTGGGCGTGCAGATCGGACTGTTCCGCTTCGCGGGTCGCGCCGGCGCGATCGGCGGCCGCGGCTCGCTTCTGCTCGTGCCGGTCCGCCTCGGTTCGTGCCTGGACGACGAGCAGATCGATCTCGGCAATCTCGCGCTCGACCGTCGCGAGATCGGCCGCCATTCGGGCAGCCAGGTCGTCAGCCTCGGTCACGGGCGCTGCTCAGTCCTCCGGCATCCGGATCCAACCCTGGCGCATTGCGTACACCACGGCCTGGGTCCGGTCGTTGACCGACAGCTTGCGCAGAATGGAGCTCATATGGTTCTTGACGGTCTGCTCGCTGATGGACAGGGCATAGGCGACCTGCTTGTTGGTCATGCCCTGGGCGATGTTGTCGAGGATCTCCACCTCGCGCGGTGACAGCGGCGCGAAGATCGGGGCCGCCTCCTGGCCGTAGACGGCGAGTTCGCGGAATTCCTTGAGAACGCGCGACGCCACGGCCGGCTTCGAGAAGACCTTGTCGTTGATGGGGTACTCACCGGCGACGACACGGCGCATCACCGTGACGAGGTCGTCCGGACCGATGTCCTTGAGCAGGAAGGCGGCGGCGCCGGCCTTGATCGCGTCGAACAGGGCATCCTCGTCCTCCGACACGGCCAGCACCACGATCGCCGTGGACGGCAGCTCGCGCTTGATCCGCTGCGTCGTCTCGATGCCGCCGGGTGGCGGCAGCGAGAGGTCCATGAGGACGACATCGGGTGATGTCTCCAGGGCTCTATCCATCGCGGATCGGCTGTCCTCCGCCTCGCCGACGATTTCGAAGTCGGGTTCCCGGCCGAGGATGTTGGCGATCCCCACACGGAACAGCGCGTGGTCGTCGACGATCAGGACCTTGGTGACGTGGTCGGGATCGCGGCGATCTGGCCCACCCCGTCGGCGATCCTGTCCTTCGTAATCGGTGTCGCTCATCGAGTCTCCTCTGCTCCCAGCGGGATGGCGAGCCGGATGACGGTCCCGCCGTCCGGTTGTGATCGTACTTCGAATGTTGCCCCGATCAGATCTGCCCGTTCGCGCATGAACTGGAGGCCGAAGCTTCGACGTCCGCGCGCCGCCGCCTTGTCGGGATCGAACCCACGCCCGTCGTCGCGTACCTCCAGGATCCACGCCCCCGCATCCTCCCTGGTCGCCACGAAGGCGGCCGAGGCGAGTGCGTGCTTGCGGACATTCTGCAGGGCTTCTTGTACCACGCGCAGCACGACTGTCTGGTCAGCCTCTTCCAAGTGTGCGGGGTCGGCCTCGAGGTCCGCAACGATCGGCAGCTTCGCCATCCCCGTGACGTGCTCGGCGGCGTCGCGGATCGCCCCATTCAAGCCCAATTCGGCGATGACCTTCGGCCGGAGCTGGCTGATGTAACTTCGGACGTCGTTGAGCTCGCGACGCATGAACTCACGCAGCGCCTGGAGCTCGACCCGGGCCATACCGGGATCCTTGTCGAGGGCACGCTCGACGAGCTCCACCTGAAAGATCGCGTTCGAGAGCGCCTGGGCCGGCCCATCGTGGATCTCCTGGGCAAGTCGAGCGCGCTCCGCCTCCTGGGCTTCGAGGAGGCGGGCCTGGCGAGTGGCGGTTGCTGCCCCATCAGCCTCCCCCGGTCCCGAACGCTTGACCGGCCCATGATCGGTGCCGCCGTGCTCCAGGATCACCTTGGTGCTCTCCAGGGAGCGGATCGCGGCTTCGAGTCGCGGAAGGTCGCCCGCCCTGTGAGCCCGCTCGGCTGCCGAGACGTCGGTCTCGGTCGACTCAGTGGCCCCGGCCGCAACCATCGTGCGGATCCGCTCGCGCAGATCGCGCAGGGCCCCGGCGGTCGTGTCGACCGTGGCCCGTGCTTCCGCCAGGAGGGTGTCCACGGCGGTCGGGTTCGTCGATCTCGTCACGGGCATTCGATCCA
>JANNUK010000125.1:0-3784 GCA_031395155.1 Chloroflexota bacterium
TTTACCAACCGGCTATGGCGCACCGGGATACGCCCAGCGCTTGACACTTTCATCCGTCAGCTATTCGAACCTGGGGCTTGCCCGCCGGACATCGACGCTACGGGCCGCTCGCGTCCAAACCGACCCTGACTGCCCGAAGTCGACTTGGCTGTCTGGGCAGTCGATCCCGGACTCGCTGGCGAGTCGGCGATCTACAAGCCGCGCAGTGAGGACGCAATTAGGTGCCTGCGGGCACGCACCCGCATCTTTACCAACCGGCTATGGCGCACCGGTCGTGCATGAGAGTCGCGCGGCGTTGGATTGCCGGGATGACGCGGATTCTGTCGCGTTGGCTACACGTTGGCTGTCGCCCAAACGCTCGACGAGCGCGATGTCAGTTCGCCAACGCTACCCGCCGAACCAGGATGTTGGCGTCAGGTCGTCAGACGCGGAACGGCAAGGGGCGGAGCAGGCCCTCCGCGAGGTCGGCATCGGCGACGACTCGCATCCAGTCGACCTGCTCGCGGTTCACGATGATCGTTCCGCTCGAGCGGCCCGTGCGCTCACCACGCGACCAGTACTCGATCCACGCGTCGGTCAGCGGAACCATCAGCGGACGGTTACCCACGCTCGCGATCGGATCGCTGCCCGGCGGGACGTGGACGTAGCCGCCGATCAGGTACTTGCCCGATTGCATCGCGACCGGGTGGGTCTCGGTCGGCCGCCGGCTCGCCTCGTCCCCGCGCGGCCCGCTCGCGTGAACGGCGATCAAGTCGCTGCACCGGATCAGGATTTCGTCGACCGATTCAGTCGTCCCGTCGTCGAGTCCCTCGATCTCGACGTCGGAGAGTGCGAGTTCCTCGTGAGCATTCAGCAGGTCGGTGAGCCGATCGGCCTGCAGTCGGACCCAGCCGAACACTCGATGTTGGCCGCTGTAGGCGACGAACCGGACGAGCGGCACGTCCGTTGCGTAATCAGGCTCGAAGATGTCCTCGGCCGTGTGCTGGAGAACAAAGTGGAGGCGACGCTGAGGCGCCTGAGGCAACATCAGTTCAGCACGTTGCGGTCAAGCCCCACCGCCCGTAATCACCCGAAGGTACGTGGACCCGGTGTTACCTCGACCTGGCGCGAGTCGGAAAGCGCTACGCTGCGGGTCCAAGATGGTGAGTTGAGGCCGCGGATCACTCGACGACGATGACGTCCAGGCGGCGCGGGCCGTGGACGCCCTCGACGCGCTGCAGCTCGATGTCGCTCGTGGCCGACGGTCCGCTGATCCAGGTCTGGGGTCGGGTCGGGTCCAGGCGGACCAGCGCTTCCGGCACGCTTCCCACGATCTGGGGGCTCATGACGACGCATACGTGCAGATCGGGCAGCAGGCTGAGGGCCCGCCGGCCCTGATCGAGTCCGCCGTCGAGGACGATCGTTCCCGTCTCGGCGATCGCGACGGCACAGCCCGTGATCACGCCATCGAGCCGGTCGAGATCGGGAAATGACAGGGGCGGGACGTCCGAAACCCGCTCGACCGAAGCGTCCCCGAGCCAGGCGTCCGGGAGCCCGACAGGCGTCGCCACGCGACGCGCCCCGGCCGCCGTCAGGACCGCCGCGATCGTCGCCGTCAGGCCCGCGGCCGTGGTCCGGTGGGCGGTGGCCCGGTAGTCGCTCACACGCTCTACGAAGAGCTCGACGATGTCCGTCCCGGCCGGGAGGGCGCGCTCGTAGTCGCGCGGGATCTCCACGGCCGGTGGCGCGTCGGCGAGTGCGTCGCGGATCCGCCGCAGCACGGCCTCGCGGGCGTCCCCGGCCGGCTCGGCACGCTGGCTGGACGGCTCGGCTGCATGGCCCGCCATCAGTCTCCGCCCCGTCCGCCGTCGGTTCGACGCCACCAGGCCCGGAACGATTCGCGCGCCGGAGCCTTGAGGTCGCGTGCCCGGAACCAGGCCGCGACGGGACCTGGCCCAGGCAGCCGAGGCAGGGTCCCGCGCCGCCCGAACAGTCGACCGCCGATCCCGGCGGCACGCTCGGCCAGGCCGAGTCGCCGCGGCGTCCGGAGGGTCCAGGCGGCCGCACGCATCGCAGCCGCCTCGGCGGTGGGCAGCCGGTGGGTCGCCTCGGACTGGCGCACCACCTGCCCGCGCAGGTGGACGAGCACTTCCGGGATGTCGATCCGGACGGGGCAGACGTCGAAGCAGGCCCCGCATAGAGACGATGCGAACGGCAGCGAGGCGGTCTGCTTGTCGACCGGGTGGCGCGCGATGCCGCGGAGCTGCGGCGTCAGGATCGCCCCAATTGGCCCCGGGTAGACGGAACCGTAGGCCTGCCCGCCGGTCCGCTCGTAGACGGGGCACACGTTGAGACACGCCGAGCAGCGGATGCAGCGGAGCGCCTGGCGACCCACCGTGTCCGACAGCACGTCCGTCCGGCCGTTGTCGAGCAGGATGAGGTGGAACGCCTGCGGCCCGTCGCCTGGCGTGACGCCCGTCCACATCGACGTGTACGGGTTCATCCGCTCGGCCGTCGCCGAGCGGGGTAATAGCTGCATGAAGACCTCGAGGTCCCGCCAGGTCGGGACCAGCTTCTCGATGCCCATGACGGTGATGAGGACCTCGGGCAGCGTCAGGCACATTCGTCCGTTGCCCTCGGATTCGACGACGACGACGGTCCCCGTCTCGGCGACCGCGAAGTTGGCGCCGGAGATCGCCACCCGTGCGCGCAGGAACTTCTCGCGCAGGTGCAGCCGCGCCGCCTCGGCGAGTTCGGCTGGTTCGTTGGTGAGCCCTTCAGGGGCCGGTCGGCCGACCCGGCCCATCTCGTCGATGAAGATGTCCCGGATCTCGGACCGGTTGCGGTGGATCGCCGGGACCAGGATGTGCGATGGGAGGTCGTGGCCCAGCTGGACGATCATCTCGGCGAGATCGGTCTCCCAGACATCGATACCCTCCTGGCGGAGCGCCTCGTTGAGTTCGATCTCCTGGGTCGCCATCGACTTGACCTTGACGACCTCGCTCGCACCGTTGGCGCGGGCGATCCAGGCCACGATCCCGTTTGCCTCGGCCGCGTCGCGCGCCCAGTGGACGGTGCCGCCGGCCGCGGTCACGGCGAGCTCCAGCCGTTCGAGGAGCGCAGGCAGGTCCCGCATGACCTCGTCCTTGATGGCCGCACCGGCCAGGCGCAGGGCCTCCCAGTCGGCGCGTTCAGCCACCACGGCCGCCCGCTTCGTCCTGATGGTGGCGGTGGCACGGCCCAGGTTGGCTCGGAGCTGCTCGTTCGCGAGGGCTGAACGGGCGGCCTCGGGGAAGGGTGGGGTTCCGGCGAAGGACGGCTCGGGACGGTCGGGACGCTGTGTTTGGGCGGGCACCGTCATGCGTCGGTGCCAGCCGAGGCGAGAATCTCGGCGATGTGCATCACCCGGACCGGCGATCGCTGGCGCGAGAGCAGACCGCCGATGTGCATGAGGCACGACGTGTCCCCGGCCGTGAGGACCTCTGCGCCGGACCCGACCACGTCGTCGACCTTGTCGTCTCCCATCGCGACGGACGTGTCGGCATTCTTGACCGCGAATGTTCCGCCGAATCCGCAACAGGCCTCGGATCGCGGCAGGTCGACGAGGGTCAGGCCCTCGACGGCGGCGAGCAGACGGGTGGGCCGATCCCCCACCCCGAGGAGGCGCGTCGAGTGGCACGTGGGATGGAAGGCGACCGTGTGCGGGAACCGCGCCCCCACGTCGGTGACCCCGAGCACGTCGACGAGGAACTCGCTCAGCTCGAGGACCCGGGGAGAGACGGCCGCCACCCGCTCGGACAGTCCG
>JANNUK010000126.1:0-1925 GCA_031395155.1 Chloroflexota bacterium
CCACGCGACGCGGACCGATCCGGTCCTGCAGCCGGCCGGCCGGGATCATGGCGGCGGCGAACGTGGCGAGCGCGAGCGAGAACGCCCACTGGGTGGTGGCGCGGTCCCAGCCGAACTCCTGCTGGAGCGGCATGACGAAGACGCTGAACCCGTAGACGGTGCCCAGGACCACCTGGACGATCAGGGCACCCGCGATGACCTTCCAGCGGTATTTGCCCGGATTGGCCGCCGGCGCTGTGTCGTCAGCCGCCGTCGTGGCGGCGGGCGTCATCGGCGGGTCTGCGTCCATGCCTCCATTTCACGGGTCCCGGCGCGCAGACGACAGGGCCAATCGGACCGTATCCGACGTGCCACGTCCCGGGCCGGCGCGGATCGCGATGCCCCGCCGTCGGCACTCCGGCACAGCGACGAATGTCGACGGTCAGGCGCGACCGGCAGCTTCGGCGACGGCCGGATAGATCGGGTCCGGTGTAGCGGTCTCGGCGTAGTCCGGCACCGGCTACTCTTGCGCCGTGCTGACCCGACGCCTCGACGCGATCGCCGCGACGATGCGCCAGATCGATCGGCCGATCGCGGTTCTCGCGCTGATCGGCTTCATCTCCCAGGTCGGCGTCTCGATCATGCTGCCGCTTCTGCCGCTGTACGCCCGCGAACTCGGTGCCACGCCTGGGCAGCTTGGGCTGATGGTCAGCGCCTTTGCTGTGACCGTGACGATCGGACAGCTCGGATCGGGCATGGTGATCGGTCGGATCTCGGCGGGTCGACAGATGCCGTTCGGGCTGGCCGGCTACGCCGTCGCCAACGCCCTCATCGCCACGACATCGTCCGCGGGGGCGCTGATCACGTTTCGGGCGATCGCCGGGTTCGGTGGCGGCCTGGCGATCATCGCGGAGCGCGTCTACATCGCCCGGGTCGCGGTTCGCGAGCGCCTCGCGTTCACGAACGGCGTCGTGTCGGCGGCGGCCTCGGCCGGATCCGTGCTCGGCCCGACGATCGGTGGCGTCCTGGCGACGATCTCGCTCCGCGCGCCGTTCGCCGCGGTCGCCGTCACCGCCACGCTGGCGATGATCGCGTCGCTCTTCCTCCCGCGCGAGCCGGATCGGGGACCGAGCGCAGCGGATGCCCGCGATTCCGTACCACCCGAAGCGGGCCAGGGTCGGACATACGCGACCGGCTTGCGCGGATCTCTGCGCACTCGTTGGCTCGACCTCAGGCCGCTCTTCCTCCTGTCGATGTGGAACCTCGGGTTCAACGCGAGTTTCGGAGGGTGGATCACGACCTACAGCCCGCTCGCCACGACCCGCCTCGGCATCCCGGTCGTCCAGGTTGCGCTCATCTTCGCCGCGTTCGGCATCGGCTCGGTCGTCATCGGTCCGTGGCTGGCCGGGATCGCCGATCGGCGGGGGAGGCGAGGCATGGTCGCCATCGGGTCGATCCTCGTCCTGGGCCACATCGCGACACTCGTGGTCGCCGCTCCGGTGCCGGTGGTCTTCGGGACCGCCGTAGTCGCCGGAGGCGGTCTCGCGGCCGCCCAGGCGTCCTGGTTCGCGCTGCTCAGCGTGGCCACGGACGGCGGCCGGCGCGGGCGATCCTTCGGCACGATCACGGCTCTCTCGAACCTCGGCGTGATCATCGGAGCGACGCTGGCCGCCGCGGCGTGGGAGGCCGTCGGCATCACCGCGGGGATGGCTGTCGCGATGGTGTTCCTCGCCCTGGGGACGGTTTCGCTGGTGTTTGTTCGAGGTCACGACGGCGATGGGTCCCCTTCGAAGTCGGAGCCGAGCGCGCTGACGGCCGCCCAGGGCTCCGGCGAAGCGGGCTGAGACGAACGTCAGCCGCAGGCTTCGTTCCAGCGCACGACGACGGGCGCGTCGTGCTCCCAACCGAGCACGGATACCGTGGCGGTCGACAGCGCGAACATCCTG
>JANNUK010000151.1:0-2782 GCA_031395155.1 Chloroflexota bacterium
CGCGCCGTGACGGTGGCCTGTGCGACACTCACGTCCGTGACCGACGCCCGGCCGCCACTCCCGGCCAGCCGAGACGCGACCGCCACGCCGTTGAGCGTCGACGAGGTGGTCCGGGCGACGGGCGGCCATCTCCTTCACCGATCCGATCAACCGATCCGCGGTGCAGCCGTGGACTCTCGTCGCGTCGAGCCGGGCCAGGTCTTCGTCGCCCTCCCGGGTGAGCGAACCGACGGACATGCCTTCCTGGATGCCGCGATCGCGGCCGGGGCCGCGGCCCTCATCGTGACCCGGCCGCCGGCCGACGCGTCGCTCTTCGGTGACGTCAGCGTGATCCGCGTCGCGGACGGCGTTCGGGCGCTACAGGCAATCGCCGCTGCCTGGCGGGCCCGATTCAGCCCGCTTGTCGTCGGGGTGACCGGGAGCATTGCCAAGACATCGACGAAGGAGGCAATTGCCGCCGTCCTCGGTCGGTCCATGACCACGCTCCGCACCGAGGGCAACCAGAACAACGAGATCGGGTTGCCGCTGACGCTGCTCCGGCTCGGCCCCCAGCACGGGGCCGCGGTGCTCGAGATGGGGATGTTTGCCGGAGGCGAAATTGCCGACCTCGCCCGGATCGCGCGTCCCCAGATCGGCGTGGTCACGACGATCCAGCCCGTTCACCTGTCGCGCCTGGGGACGATCGAGGCGATCGAAGCCGCGAAGGGTGAGCTCGTGGAGGCCCTCCCGGCAAACGGCACGGCGGTCCTCAACGCCGACGATCCGCGGGTACTCCGGCTCGCGCGTCGCACGGCCGCGGATGTACTGACCTACGGGTTCGCCGCGAACGCAGCAGTTCACGCCGACGACGTCACCTCGGCAGGGTTCGGAGGCATGCGCTTCACCCTTGCGGCAGACGGCGAGCGCGCCGCGGCCACGATTCCGACGCTCGGCCGCATGGCCGTCCACAACGCCCTGGCCGCGGCCGCCGTCGGTCGTGCCGCCGGCCTGTCCCTGGATACGATGGTCGAAGGGCTGGCCGACGGATGGTCGGCGCCCCATCGCGCGACGGTCGTTCGTCTGGGCGACGTGACCGTCGTCGACGACAGCTACAACGCGTCGCCGGGTTCGATGACCGCGGCCCTGGAGCTCCTGGCCGGCCTGCCCGGTCGGCGGGTGGCGGTCCTCGGGGAGATGCTGGAGCTTGGCCCGGAGCACGATGCCGGCCACCGTGGCGTTGGGGCCGTGGCGGCCGAGGTCGTCGATCTCCTCGTCGTGGTGGGCAACGGCGCGGGCGGCATCATCGAAGGTGCGCTCGCCCGCGGGCTCGACCCGAGTCGCCTGATCGCGGCGCCGGATGGGGACGGTGCCCTCGACGCGCTGCTCCCGCGCATCCGTGCGGGCGATGTCGTCCTGGTGAAGGCGTCGCGCGGCGTTGCGCTCGACCGGCTCATCGTCGGGCTGCGCGATGCGCTCGGTCCGTCACGATGACCGTCGAATTGATCCAGGGACTGCTCCTCGCATTTGCCCTCGTCGTCATCCTCATGACGCCGTATACCCGCGTCCTGCGATCCGCGGGGATCGGCAAGCAGATCCGGCTCGAGGGTCCGGAGTCGCACCACGTGAAGCAGGGGACGCCAACGATGGGCGGGTTGCTCGTGGTCGTGGTCGTGCTCGCCACCTACGGCCTGCTTCGTGGTGACCAGATCGAGCGCGGCATCATTCCGCCGCTGCTCACCCTTCTCGTCGTCGGCATCCTCGGCGCCTTCGACGACTACCTGAACGCGCGAACCGGCGAGGGAATCACTCCGCGCCAGAAGATGCTCTGGTTGGTGGTGGTAGCCGGCGTCGTGGCGTTCCAGATCCAGCAGACCTACGGGATCACCGGCATCCGGGTGCCGTTCGCCGGGGACGTCGCCGTTGAGCCGTTCGTCTACATCCCGTTTGCCGCGTTCGCCATCATCGCCGCCAGCAACGGGGTGAACATCACCGATGGACTCGACGGGCTCGCCGGGGGCACGCTGATCTTCGCCTTCGTCGCGTTCATGCTCATCGCGCTCCTGAACGTGCCGACACAGCCGAACCTCGCGCTGTTCTGTGCCCTGATCATCGGGGCGTTGCTGGGGTTCCTGTGGTTCAACGTCCATCCCGCCCAGATTTTCATGGGCGACTCGGGGTCCCTGTCGCTTGGCGCCACGCGCGCCGTCATCGCGCTGATCACCGGCCAGATCCTGGTGCTGCCGCTGATCGGAATCATCTTCGTCGTGGAGACCGGGTCGGTCATCGTCCAGCGGGCGTACTACCGGATCAGCAAGGGCAAGCGGTTGTTCCGCATGTCGCCGATCCACCACCACTTCGAGCTGGCCGGGTGGGACGAGGAGAAGATCACGCTGCGCTTCTGGATCGTGGCCATCCTCGCCGGGCTCCTGGGCGTGACCCTGTTCCTCGCATCGATCAACCGCCTGGCATGACCGTCATGACGATGAATCGAGAGCCCACCCACGCAGGCGGCCCGATCGATCTGGATCGGCTGACACTCCACGACGTGTTGGCCGGCACCATGGCCGGTCGCCCGGTCACCGTCCTCGGGTTTGCCCGAAGTGGCATCGCCCTGGCCCGCTTCCTCGTCGATGCCGGCGCCGATGTGACGATGTACGACGGACGTCCGGCGTCCGAGCTGGGGGCCGCGATCGGGGCGCTCGGCGAACGGCGGATCCGCCTGCTGGCCGGGCCCGATGTCGATCCCGCGCTCGCCTGGGCGGGAAGCCACCTCGTCCTGACGTCGCCGTCGATCAACCCCGAC
>JANNUK010000165.1:0-3989 GCA_031395155.1 Chloroflexota bacterium
CGCGAGGGGCTGGTAGCGCGCGTCGCGCCGGAGCCTCGCCATGAAGATCGGCGTCCTTGCCCTCCAGGGGGCGTTTCGCGAGCATGTCGACACGCTGCACGCCATCGGCGTCGAGGCGGTCGAGGTGCGCCTGCCCGCGCACCCTGCCGATGTGGACGGACTCATCCTGCCTGGCGGTGAGAGCACCACGATGCGCAAACTCATCGATCGCTGGGGCCTCCGTGAGCCCATGCTCCGTCTCGCCGATTCCGGCGCACCGATCTTCGGCACCTGCGCCGGCATGATCATCCTTGCGCGGGAGATCGATGGCGACGAACCGCCGATCGTGCCCATCCTGGACGTGACCGTCGAGCGCAATGCCTTCGGTCGACAGCTGGATTCGTTTGAAGCCGAGCTGTCGGTGCCCGTACTCGGTTCCACGCCGGTTCACGGGGTGTTCATCCGCGCGCCCGTGATCACCCGAACCGGCGCCGACGTGGATGTGCTCGCACGCCTCGACGATGGGCGGATCGTCGCCGTCCGCGAGCGGAACGTGATCGCCACGGCCTTCCATCCCGAACTCGCGGGCGAGACACGCTTCCACCGCCTCGTCGCCACGATGGCCGCCGAACACGCCGATCCCGGCGAGGGATCAGGACGACGTCACCACCCCACTCGACGGGCGGGCCGGGTTCCATGACCGGCCCTCGATCGACTCGGGCCGGCGGCAAGGTTCGCGCCGCGCGACTCACGGACCTGGCCGCCCTGGGGGAGCTCTCGCGGCTGTGCCAGGCCAGGAACGGCGACACGCGATCCCTGGGCCTGCCCGTCAGCGGCCCTCCGATCGGCATGTTCAACCTGTTCCGGCTGCCGCTCGGGGCCTTTCGTCCGAACGATCTCCTGTTCGTCCACGAGGACGGCGGGCGGCTGGGTGGACTGATCCGCGTGGAGCGCGAGGCGACCCGCGACGAATGGACGATCGTCGAGCTCGATGCGATCGGCGCCACCGACGCCGGGGACATTCGCTTTCGGCTGGTGCAGCACCTCATGCGCGAGGGCGCCAAGCGCGCAGCGGCGCGCTTCCACGTGGCCTGTGCCGACGCCGACGGCAACGTCGAGCTGTTCATGCAGGCAGGTTTCGCGCGGTACGGCGACGAGCAGGTGCTCTTTCGGCCGCCGGGCGTGGCCCTTCCGGCACCATGGTCGCCCGGCCGGGCCGCCGAGGCCCGGATCCGGCCCGCGACGCACGTCGACGCCGTGGCCCTGCTGCGTCTCTGGGGCGCGGTCACGCCGCAGCCGGTCCAGCGCCTCGAGATGGTCCGGCTCGTCGACTGGGAGCGCCAGGGGATGCACTGGCGCGTACCGCGGAGCAGCCTCGCCCCGATCCTTCGGTTTGCCGAAGTGGAAGCACACGTCCTCGAGCAGCCCTCCGGCGGGAAGGACGGCACGGAGCTGGCCGCGGTGGCGCAGATCGGTGTCGCACGCGAGGACCAGCCGCACTATCTCAAGGTCCTGGCTCGGCCCGAGGCCGACGTGGCGAGCCTCATCGACTTCGCACTCGGCGTCGTGGCGGCCCGGACCAAGGCCGGGGATCACCGCCACGTCCACGGCGTGATCGCGCCCGTGCGAACCTATGAGTCGCCCATCGATCGGCGGCTGGAGGACGCCGGCTTCGACGCCGTCTCGACCGTCACCCTGCTCATGAAGGAAACGCTCGTCCGAGTCGCCGAACCGGCCCTTGTGCCGGCGGGCGTCCGCTAGTGGAGGTCACCCGTGACTTCTCAGATTCCGCGCCGGGAATCCATCGACGATCTCGACGCCCTGCTGGCTTCCCTGCCGCCCGAGATCGTGACCGCCGTCCGTGCCCTGCCGGAATTGGAGCACGTGATCGAGGTCGTGATGGACCTGGGACGTCGGCCCGAGGCGCGCTTTCCCGACTCCGAGACCCTGCTCCTCGAACGCGAGATCAACGACGCCGATATCGCCTACGTCGTCGATCACATCGGGACGTTCGGCGACGACAACCGGGCCGGCATCGAGCGGACGCTCCATCGCATCAGCGCCATTCGCAACCGGGCCGGCAAGATCGTGGGGTTGACCTGCCGGATCGGCCGTGCCGTGTACGGCACGATCGACATCATCGCGGACTTCGTCCAGACCGGAAAGTCGACGCTGATCATGGGCCGCCCCGGGATCGGCAAGACGACCATGCTGCGCGAGGCCGCGCGGGTGCTCGCCGACGACATGGGCAAGCGCGTCGTCGTCGTCGATACGTCCAATGAGATCGCCGGCGACGGCGACATCCCGCATCCGGCCATCGGCAAGGCGCGCCGAATGCAGGTGCGAACACCGTCGATGCAGCACGAAGTCATGATCGAGGCGGTCGAGAACCACATGCCGCAGGTCATCGTCATCGACGAGATCGGAACCGAGCTGGAAGCCCAGGCCGCACGGACGATTGCCGAGCGGGGCGTCCAGCTCATCGGGACCGCGCACGGCAACAACCTCGACAACCTGATGCTCAACCCGACCCTGTCCGACCTTATCGGCGGCATCCAGAGCGTGACCCTCGGCGACGACGAGGCTCGCCGGCGACGAACCCAGAAGAGTGTCCTCGAACGCAAGGCCCCGCCCACGTTCGATGTCATCGTCGAGATCCAGGATCGGGATCGCGTGGCCGTGCACAGCGACGTCGCCGACACGATCGACGCGCTGCTGCGCGGCGATGCCGTCGCGCCCGAGCTGCGCTGGCGCGATGAAGAAGGCGTGCATCGATCGCAGGGTCGGCCGCGACCCTCGCCGCGGGAGCAACTCGGCGCGGAGCGGTTCGCCGGGCTCGTTGGATCCGGACAGCCGTGGCGGATGGAGCCGGGCTGGCGCGGCGAGACCACCTATCGCGGCACCGGATACCGCGATGCCGAACGGGGCGGGTTTCGGCCCGGGTACCGACCGGGCGCGTCCGGCGGCTGGCGGCAGACGCGTGGCGGCTCGGGACGGGAGGCGCCGCCGCGATCGTCCGAACCAGGTGCCCGGGGAGAGATTCCCTTCGTCGCCGGCGACATCGCCGATCGCGGCCCGCTCGAGCGGGGCGCCGCACCCGCGCCTGAGCCGCGCGCCCGCGACGCCCGTGAATTCGAGCGCCAGCAGGCGTGGCGGGACCAGGCGGCGCGGGCGCTGACCACGCTCCATGCCGACGAGGGAACCGGACCCGTCAATGGGCCCGATCTGGGCGACGACGACGAGATCCTGCTCGATCGGGCGATCGCCGACGGCGTCGACGAGGATGGGCCGGCCCTCCGAGTGGTCGATGCCGGGTCGTTGCCGACGCTTCGGCTGGTCTCCCAGGGGATCAGTCGCAAGCGCCTCGAGCAGGCCATCCGCGAACTGCAGCTCCCCGTCGTGATCGCTCGCGACCTTGACGACGCCGACGTGGTGATGACGCTCAAGAACGACTACCGCCAGAAGACCCCGATGATCCGCGAGGCGGAGGAGCGGGCGATGCCGATCTACGTCCTGAAGAGCAACACGATTCTCCAGATGCAGGCGAGCCTCACATCGATCTTCTCCCTCGAAGTGGATCCGCGCGAGGCGGCTCTGCGTGAGACCGAGGAGGCGATCGGCCTCGTCCTTCACCAGGCGGAGCCCGTGGAACTGTCCCCGCAGAACGCGTACATCCGTCGGCTCCAGCACCAGATGGCGGAGCGCGCGAACCTCGTGTCGCGCTCGCGTGGGCGCGAGCCGTACCGTCGCGTGCGCCTGTACCCGGATCAGGCAAGGGCCTGGCGGTAGGCCCTTGCGGCGCGGGGCTTCGCCGGGCGGCGTATCCGCTAGGCTCTGCGTCCAACCAGCGGAGGCGAGGATCACGTGATCTGCGGCGCATGCGGGGCAGACAACCGGGCGGGTCAGAAGTTCTGCGGCGAGTGCGGAACAACCCTCGGACAGCCGTGCCCGAATTGCGCCGCCGGGATTCCTGCCGGGCAGAAATTCTGCGGCGAATGCGGCACCGGCGT
>JANNUK010000194.1:0-7241 GCA_031395155.1 Chloroflexota bacterium
GATGGCAACCGTGTCCGCGCCCAGCGCGGCAACGTCGACGTCCAGGTAGGGCGCCGCCTGCACGGCGTCCACGTGGAGATGGATCCCGCGCCGCGCCCGGACGCGCTCCGCGATCTCGCGCACGGGCTGGATCGTGCCCACCTCATTGTTGGCGAGCATCACCGCGACGAGGATCGTCCGATCGTCGAGGAGCGCCTCTATGGCGTCAGGGTCCACCCGCCCGTCTCCGTCGACCGGGGCCCAGGCGACCTCGAAACCCCACTTGGCCAGGTGCTCGGCCGTGTGGCCCACCGCGTGATGCTCGACCGCACCGATGACGAGCCGGTTGCCGCGCGCCTTGCCGGTCCACGCCGCGCCCTTGACGGCCAGGTTGTTCGCCTCGGTGCCGCCCGACGTCAGGACGAGCTCGCGGGCGGTCCCGCCCAGGTCGGCGGCCAGCTGCTCGCGCGCCTCGTCGAGGGCGTTGCGCGCGGCGCGGCCCAACGCGTGGGCCGAAGATGGATTCCCGAAGCCGACGCCGAAATGGGGCAGCATCGCCTCGAGCGCCTCGGGGCGCAGCGGCGTGGTGGCGGCATGGTCCAGGTAGATGGTCATCGTCCCGGGATTGTATGCCGGGAACGTACGGTGGCTCGTGGGAACAGGCCAACGCGGCGAGACGACGCCGCGATGACTCCCAGGCAAGAACGACGGCCCGAGTGGCCCACGTGACTGCCCCATCGCCCTCGCGAGGGGCCCTTCGAACGCTTTCGATGTCTGTCAGCCAAGAGTCGACGCTGCATGAGGCGCACTGGCCGCCTGAGAAAGTCGTCGCGAAGGGTCAGAACCTGCTTCGGCCTCGATTCTTTGCCTCAGGGGCATGGCCACGCGCCGTACCGCGCGCCGTACTGGCGCGACCGGCTGGCTCGCACGCGGGCGGCTGGCTCGCACGCGGGCGGACGTGCCCGGGCGGACGTGCCGGGGTCTTACTCCGAAGCGCGACTCAGGTCGGCCTCGCGGCTGCGGGCGCGTTCGCGCTCGTGCCGCGGGAGCTGGCGCTTGCGCAGGCGGATCGCCAATGGAGTGACCTCGACCAGCTCGTCGGTCGCGATGAACTCCAGCGCGCTCTCCAGGGTGAGGGGCCGCGGCGGCGTCAAGCGGAGCGACTCGTCGTGGGAGTGGGTCCGGATGTTGGTGAGCTTCTTTTCCTTGGTCGCGTTGACGTCCATGTCGCCCGAACGCGAGTTCTCACCAACGATCATGCCCTCGTACACGTCAACTCCTGAACCGACGAACAGCTCCGCCCGATCCTGGAGGTTGAACAGCCCGTAGGCATTCGACGTCCCAGTCCGGTCGGCCACGAGGACCCCGCTCGTGCGGTGGGTGACCTCGCCGGCCCACGGCCCGTAGCCCTCACCGAGCTGGTGGAGCAAGGCCGTTCCGCGGGTGTCCGTGAGCAGCTGTCCGCGATACCCGATGAGCCCCCGAACCGGCAGCACGTACTCGAGGCGGACGCGCCCGTCGGCGTCGGTGGACATCTGCTCGAGGCGGCCCTTCCGGCCGGCCAGCGCGCCCTGCACTTCGCCGATGAAATCGGGCGGAATGTCGATCGTGACCCGCTCGTACGGCTCCTGGACCTCGCCGCCAACCTCGCGCAGGATCACCTCGGGCCGGGAGGCGGTCAGTTCGAAGCCCTCGCGGCGCATCTGCTCGATGAGCACGGCCAATTGGAGCTCGCCACGACCGCGGACTTCGTAGGTGTCGCCCGAATCGGTCGGATAAACCTCGATCGAGACGTTGCCCAGGACCTCGCGCTCGAGGCGAGCCTTGATCTGGCGACTCGTGACGTACTTGCCGTCGCGTCCGCTGAGTGGCGATGTGTTGACGCCGAAGGTCATGCGCAGGGTCGGCGCATCGACATCGAGGCGCGGCAGCGGTCTGGGGTCACCCGGGTCGGTGATGGTGTCGCCGATCGTGACTTCAGGCAGGCCGGCCACCGAAACGATGTCGCCAGGTCCGGCCTCCGCGATGTCGATCCGCTCGATCCCATGCGCGGTCTGCAGGCTGGTTACGGTGCCGCTGAGCGTCACGGTGCGACCCGGCTCGACGGTCCCCGCGGTGTCGTCGGCCTCTTCGCGGACCACCGTGATGCGCTGACCAGTGCGGATCGTCCCGTTCCAGATCCGCCCCACGGCCATGCGCCCGACGTATTCGTTGGCGCTCAGGTTCGTGACGAGCAGTTGGAGCGGATGATCAGGTTCGTAGCGCGGCGGTGGGGTCACCTCGACAAGCAGGTCGAGGAGCGGCTTCAGATCGGTCCCGGGTAGGGCGAGGTTGCGCGTGGCGGTTCCGGCCTTCGCGTTCGTGTACACGATCGGGAATTCGATCTGCTGCTCGTCGGCTCCCAGATCCATGAACAGCTCGTAGACAGCGTCGAGCACCTCGGACGCCCGGGCGTCGGACCGGTCGATCTTGTTCAACGCCACGACCACCGGCAGGTGACGCGCCATCGCCTTCTGGAGGACGTAGCGAGTCTGTGGCAGCGGACCCTCCGCCGCATCCACGAGGAGGAGCACCGCATCCACCATCAGGAGTGAGCGCTCGACCTCGCCACCGAAGTCCGCATGACCCGGGGTATCGACGATGTTCAGGCGGACGTCGCCGACATCGACGGTGGTCTGCTTCGCGAGGATCGTGATCCCCTTCTCGCGCTCGAGGTCGCCCGAGTCCATGACGCGATCCACGACGGCCTCGTTCGCGCGGAAGGTGCCGGTCTGGCGGAGCATGGCGTCGACGAGCGTGGTCTTGCCGTGGTCGACGTGCGCGACGATGGCCACGTTGCGCAAGTCCTTGCGGGTGGCTGTGGCCGTCGGGTTGCGGGTTTCGACGGGCATGGTGGAACGGGTCGTGTCACTCATGGGCTGGCGGATTGTCGCACGACCGCCAAGGACCTGCCACCGAGGCCGCCGCCGCCCATCATGAGGGAGCGGTCATCCCCTCCCCGATCCGGCTGCCGGCTTTCCGGGCAACGAACATGACCGTGCCGTCATCGGGCGTGGCTGGCCGCCCTGTGTAGGCCGCCTCAATGGAGAGCTCCGAGAAGCCCGCCTCGGCCAGCAGGAGGAGGATCTCCTGGCCGAAGTACAGGTTCTCGCTGAGGCTGCCGACCTCCTCGCGTACTACCTCGCCGGCGCGCCACAAGCGGGCGCGGAGCTCCAGGTTCTGACGCTGGGCGAACGGGTCGAAACTCACCAACCGCTTGATCAACTCGATCTCGTCGCCATCGGCGGCCCGTCGGCGGTCCCCGGTCTCGCGCCAGTCTCGAGGCAGGCCATCGCGCTGCCCGGCCAGCCACAGCGCCCATTGGTCGGGGCCCTGGTCCGCGTATGGGAGTTCGTGCCAGACGATCAGGGCACCGCCCGGCTCCAGATGCCCGAACGCTCGATGGAGGGTCTCCCGATCCCGATCGCGCCGCCCGCCAATCCCGAAGACGCCGCACATATAGATCGTCCGGTAACGGCGGGAAAGGGCGAGTTCATGCCCGGCCTGGACGAAGAGGCCGGGCTCCAGCCCGAGCGTGCGTGCTCCGGTCCGGGCGTAGTCGATCATGTCGCCGGACACATCCGCGCCGTCGACGTCCACGCCCTCGGCCGCGAGGGGAAGCAGGATCCGCCCCGTACCGCACCCGAGATCGAGCGCGGGCTCGCCGAAGCGGCGAATCGCCGCGCCGTAGTACGCGAGCTCCTCGGGTTCCGCCTGGTTGAACTCGAACCACCAACGGGCAATCAACCCGTGATGCCAGGTCCCGGTCTCACCCGTCGTCTCGTCCACGTCCACGGCCACTTCCACATCCACGGTCAGCGATAGTACTCGCCGTCGGACTGCTAGCATCGCGCCGAGTGACCGTCGCCGCCGTGATTCTTGCCGCCACCGCCGAGTCGGCCCTCGCCGACGTCGAGGGGCAGCCGCGCGTGCGGCGGATCGTCGACGCGGCCTGGTCCGGCGGCGCGATCCCGATCGTCGTCGTGTCCCCGGATCCCGATGGCCGGGTGGCCGCGGCCCTCGCCGGCGCCCCGGTCACGATCGCACAGCCAGCTTCCGCCGAAGGTGGGCCAGTCGCCCAGATCGCGCGCGGCATGGACGTGGCCGCGGCCGAGGTGCACGAGACCGACGCGGCCATCGTGTGGCCGGCGCGCTATGTCTGGATCAGCCCGGAGACGATCACGTCACTCATCGAGGCCCACGGTGTCATCGCAAACCGATCGTTGGTGCTTCGTCCGACCTTCGACGGCACGGCCGGCTGGCCGGCCGTCATCCCGGTCGCGCATCGCGACGTGCTCGATGCGATCGCCGCTGATCGGATGCCGGACGACATCCTGGCCGACCTCGTAGCGTCGGGTGTCGCATCCGGGATGTTGGACCTCGGCGATCCGGGGGCCGCCTACGATGCCTCGACGCCGCGTGCCGACCTGCCGCCGTACGTCGGCCCGGCCGAACCCGCCTCCGGCCACGCCCACGAGTGGGGCGCAGCGATTGCCGACGAACCCGACGACGCACCGATCCCCGGCCCTGCCATTGCCAGTCTCGAAGGCGATTGACACGGCCGAGCGTCAATCAGCTCACCAACCGCAGCCCGCGCCGTCGCTGTCCCGGACCCAGCGGTCGAGATGGGCGTAGGCGGCACTCACGGTCACGCTTCCGTGTGATCCCTCCGAATTGGGACGGAGGACCACGATGACCTCGCCGTCGCCCTGGCCCGCACGGGCGACATCGATGCCGAACGTCGTCGATTGTCCCTGCCACCCGTTTTCCATCGGTTGGATGAGCATCGCAGCGGGTGATCCGAGGCCGGGCCAGACTCCGGGTGGCCAGGACGAAGCTTCCTGATCGTAGTACGGCGCCTCCAGGTCCTGGATCGTCGACCAGCCCACGAAGAGTCCGTCCGTGCTCCCGGGGAACAGGTCCCGGTCTCCCCACCTCCATGTGATGGTCGCCCGAATGCCGTCCTCTCCGGTCGCGCCGCTGCAATCGATGGCGACCGTAACGTCGAGCGCGTCGGATCCCACCGCGAACGGGCTGGCGCCGGGGCGGAGCGCAACAGAGGAGACGAGCGGCCAGGCCGTGGAGACGAGAAAGAGGCCGGTGAGCGCCACCGCGATCCGCTGATCTCGCGCGGTCATCAGGAGACGGCGAGGACTGTCCCCGGCTGTTCGCAGGACGAATGCCGCCGCGATCGCCTCGAGGGGGAACTTGATCCCGCTCGAGAGCGACGCGATGAACTGGACCACACCGGCGAACACGAGGATCCAGAGCACCCCCAGCGCCAGCGGGCGCGCCCATGGTCGCGACGCACCGAGGCCCCACATGGCGGCGAGGAGCACGGTCACCCCGAGCGGCCACGTGCCCAACCCGAGAAGGATCGCGCCCGGCGGTGTGTCACCGCTGTTGGCGAGAACGACAACGGCGGCGAGCCCGGTGACGAAGATGAGCACGGCGAAGAGCCGCGCCGCCCACCGCTCGAACCTCGGGGAGACCGTCTCCGGATCGGGCGTTGGATCGCTCATGCTCTAACAACGCGTGGCATCTCGAACCGTCACACCGTTCAAGGGATGCAGGCGGATCCCCTCCGCGCTCGGTCCCGCAATCGGCTGACCGGGACCGTCGCGATCGCGATTCCGCCGATCACCAGTCCGACGCCGACAATCTGGACCGTCGACGGCGTTTCCGTCAAGAGCACCCGAGCCAGGGCAACGGTCGCCACGGGTTGGGCGAGCAGGATGATCGAGGTCACCGCGGACGGTAGTCGAGGCAGCCCGATCGAGATCAGCACGTAGCCCACTGACTGAGATGTGATGCCGACGAGGATCAGCCAGCCGTGAGACGGCCAGGCGGGCAGCGGGTCGAGGCCGCCGGCGATCGCCCCGTAGGCGGCGGCCGCGACGGCCGTCGCTGCGGTCGAGACGAACACCGGCCCGGCCGGTCGCCGCAGGTCGCGCCCCACCAGCCGAATGATCATGAGATAGCCACTATAGGCTAATGCGGTCAGGATCCCGAGGCCGACACCGAGCAGCGGGTCCTTGCCGAAGGCGTCACGATCAAGGATGCCCGAGATCAGGACGACCCCAGCGACAACCACCGGAAGCGCAAACAGCGTGGTGCGGGCGGGTCGTTCGCGCAGGAGCGCCCAGGCGACGAGCGCCACCACGACGACCTGGAGGTTGCCGAGGACCGTCGCCAGGCCGGCACCGACGAACTCGATCGCGTGGTGCCACGACAGGAGATCGGCCGCAAAGAAGACGCCGGCGAGGGCGGCCAGGCGGATGCTGCTCCCGGTCATGCCACCGAAGCGTCGACGCTCCAGCCACGCGACGGCTCCCAGGACCGGCAGCCCGTACAGCGAACGGAATACGGTCGCGGTTTCGGGGCTGACCTCGGCGAACCGGTAAAAGATGCCAGAAAAGGCGATGAACATCGCCCCGGCCAGCGCCGCAAGCTGCGGTCGCGCCGCGATCCGGTCCAGGAGGGGGTGCGCCGTCTCGCCGACGGGCGAATCGATCCCCCCTGACACCTACGCCTTCCGTTCCTCGACGGGGATGAACCGCAGGCCGAGGTCCGCATATTGACCCGGGTCCGGGGGTGACGGCGCCTCGAGCATGAGGTCCGTTCCCGACTGCGTCTTCGGGAAGGCCATGACCTCGCGGATCGTGGCCTGGTTCGTGAGCAGTGCCGCCCAGCGGTCGATGCCGAGCGCGATCCCGCCGTGCGGCGGCGCGCCGTACTCGAATGCCTCGAGCATCGCGCCGAACATGTTTCGCATCCGTTCCAGGGTGTAGCCTTGGAGCGCGAAGCTCAGCTCGAGGAGATCCCGGCGCCAGATCCGCACGGAGCCGCCACCGAGCTCCCAGCCGTTGAGCGCGAGATCGTACTGCAGGGCGCGGGCGCGTCCTGCCGGGTCCTCGGGCGATGGTCGCGATGGATCCCCGGACACCGTCGTCAGCAGCGCCTCGTCCTCGGGGACGACGCCGGAGAACGGGTTGTGGGTGGCGTCCCAGCGACCGCCCTCGACGTCCCACTTGTACATCGGAAAACGGTGGACCCAGCAGTACGCCAGGACGTTCGCATCCGCCAGCCCGAGCCTGGTTCCGAGGTCGGTCCGGAGCCGGCCGAGGACCTCGTTTGTCACGTCGGCAGCATCGGCAACGATGAGGACGAGGTCCCCCGGGCGGGCGCCCGCTCGTGCACAGATGCGCTCCGCAAGGTCGTCG
>JANNUK010000197.1:0-8219 GCA_031395155.1 Chloroflexota bacterium
ACGACGACGTCGCTGCTCACCGAGCCGGGACCAGCGTGAGCATTGCCGCCGTTGATCGCGTCAGGGCGTCTCGGGAGAATGGCAGGGGCACCGTCTCGTTGCGCGCCCAGAGGTCCACGAGGTCCCCGTAATGCCGGTCGAACGGGTTGCCGCTCTGGCCGGTCGTCTGGACGATGCGCGCGCCGTCGAGGTCGCCCATGTCGATCGTCAGTCGGTACGACGGCCCATTCGAGACCGCGAAGAGGCCCTCGATCCCGATCGGAGCGAACTCCGGATCGTACGGGTCGGCGAAGGCGCGCCAGGTTCGGTAGTAGGTGTTGTTCACGGCGCCGGCGGCACCCGGGACCGGGAACGGACCCTGGTTGAAGTACCACTCGAGTGGACCGATCCCCGATGACCCCAGTGTCTGTTCGCGGAATGTCCCGCGGTGAAGTCGACCCCAGGTCCAGCGATCCGGGTCGCCAAACGCCTCGCGAAGCTGCGCAGCCGTGTCGTCGAGTGCGCGCGCGATGACGTCTTCGGGACGATCCGGACCAGAGGTCCGGGCATCCTGCCACCAACGACTGCCGGCGTCGTCGAGCAACCGGACGAGCGCGAGCTGCGAACCACCACCGCCGACGTAGTCCTTCGCCAACGGCCCCAGGTCGTCGTCGAACATCGCCCGCAGGAGCGTGAACTCGAACGAGATGTAGGCCGCGCATCCGCGGCTGTCGATGTCGCAACGCCGATCCCACGACCGGATCCGCTCAAGGAGTTCCCGTCCGTCCGCCGTGCCGGGCTCTGGCTCCATGAGTTCAAGCCGTGGAACGACTCTGTCCGCGCGCAAGAGGTATGTATCGGCCTGGATCGTCCGGAACTCGTCGGTCGTCAGCCCGTCTTCGTCGAGCGCGTCGAGCAGGTCGAGGATCCGCTGGGCCCGATCGCCCACGTCCCAATCCTGGCCCATGAAGAACGGGTAGTCGCCGTCTACCGCGGCATTGTTCGCCGTGACGATGGCGCCGGGCTCGGGGTCCAGTTGCCAGGGCAAATCATCGAACGGAATGTAGCCGGCCCATTCGTGCTCACCCGATGCCCCGTCGACCGGCCGGCCGCCCCGATCGCCGTCCGGGCGGATCGGGATGAGGCCCGGAAGCACGTAGCCGATGTGTCCATCGACATCGGCGTAGACGAAATGCTGCGACGGCGAGCCGTACGGCTCGAAGGCGGCCCGGAACTCCTTGAAGGACCCAGCGGTATTGAGCGCAAGGATGGCGTCAACTGTGCCGTCGGCCTCGGCGGTCGCCGTCCAGCGCAGCGCGAGAAGTGGCGCGTCCGCGAGACGCTCGTCGACGTCATTCAGGATGGGGCCGTGACGCGTGGAGCGGACCTCGATCTCGACCGGATCCCCGCCGGACACCTTGATCGTCTCGGTGCGGAAATCGAACGGGATCGAGCGGCCCTCGAAGAGGTAGTTCGCCGTGTCGGCCGGGTCGACCGTCTCAATGAACAGGTCCTGGACGTCCGGCCGCACGTTTGTCGCCCCCCAGGCGACACGGGCGTTGTGGCCAAGAATCACGCCGGGTGCGCCTGGAAAGGACACGCCGACGACGTCATACGGGCACGAGGCGCTCACCGTGCGGCAGCGTAGGCCATTCATGTACCAGACGGAGGGCATCGCAAGGCCCAGGTGAGGATCGTTCGCGAGAAGGGCCTGCCCTGAAGCGCTCCGTGACGGCGCGACCACCCAATTGTTCGAACCGATGCCGTCGGCGTTCGAGAGTCCGCCCCCACCATCGAGCCCAGCCGTCTCGAGGACCTGGCTCCGCAGATGGGCGACCGCGGACCAACCTGCGGCGAGGTCGGGGCGATCGGCTGCCTTGATCGCGCCGCCGCTGGGCTCGCCCGTCGCGGGGGAGGCGGTCGTCGTCTCGCTCACGATCAGAGCCCCCGCACCGCCCGAGCCCGGCAGCCCGCTCGGCGTGATGACCGGGCTGGTCGGGCCGCCCGGCGGCAACAGTTCGTCGGTCAGTGCCGGATCGCCGAGGTGGGCGTCGGCGAGGATCCGGAAGATCTCGACGTCGTAGTTCCCGCCCAGATTGAACGACTGGACCTTCTGCCACGCGGCAGAGTCGAGGGCCGTCCACGGCTCCAGGACATAGCCGCTGAGGCCGGAACCATCGCCGCTCTGTAGCCCGGCGACCACCAGCGCCAGGCCCGCGCGGTCGCGATTCGCGGCCATCCAGGCGTTGACGCCCTCCGCGTACGCATCGAGTGCCGCGCGGCCCGTCTCGGACATGGCGTCGAGGTCACGCTGGGCCGCCCCCCTCCAGTCAAGGGTCCGGATGAGGCGATCCGCGTCGAGCTGGCTCTCGCCGAAGAGTTCGGACAACCGGCCGGAGCTGACATGCCGCCAGAACTCCATCTGCCAGAACCGGTCCTGGGCATGGACATAGCCCTGCGCCATGAACAGGTCATGCGGGGTGTCGGCGACGATCTGCGCGATCCCGGACCGGTCGCGATGGACCGTGACCGGAGCTTCGAGGCCGGGAACGCCGAGGGTCCCCGTGACCTGGGGCAGGGCTCGACCCGTGATCGCCGCGAGGAGTCCGACGACGCCGATGAGTGCCGCCACCACGACGACGACGACGGTCGCCACGAGACCCTTCGCAAGGCTGCGAACGCGGCGCACGTTCTCCCTCCCGATCCTCAGCGAGCGAGGTCGATACCGAGGCCGCGCTGTCCGGCCGAACGCAGGATGGCGTCGGCGAAGACCACGTCGGCGAGCCCCACGCCGAGATGGGTGACCACGACACGACCCGGAGGCCGGGGCGTCTCGGCAAGAATCGCGTCGCCGATCATCGCGCCGGGGTCCGGATAGTCGTCGAACTGCCCGTTGTCGCGGTTGTAGAGGAATTGAGCTCTGTCGTCGACGAGGAACAGCGCGGCCTCGCGAGCAACCTCGGAGGCGCAGTAGGTGGCGTAATCGACGGGTACGACGAGTGCGTCTGGGACCAGCCAGTCGTTGGTCATGGCCTGGCGCCGATCCGGGGTCGTGAACGACGCGGCCGTGATGACGACGTCGGCGCCATCGATCGCCTCGCGGGCGGAGCTCCGAACCTCGGCGGCGGCGATCCCCGCGGTTCCACGTGCCGCGGTGGCGAGCGCGTCGGCCCGCTCGGGATTCGAATCGTGGATCCGCAGATGCAGTCCCGGCAGCACGTGGCCGAGGACCGGCACATGGCTCGAGCCCTGAACGCCGGCACCGATCAGGGCGACCGTGGAACCCCCTGCCCGCCTCGGCGCGAACCGCCGGATGGCCACCCCGGAAACCGCCGCCGTCCGTTCCGCCGTGATGGGACCGCCATCGAGAATGGCGGTCGGCACGCCACTCTGGGCGTCGTTGAGGATGACGATCCCGTGGATCGCCGGCAGGCCCAGCGCGTGGTTCGTCGAGTAGCCCGCGACCCACTTCATGCCGACCAGGTCGTCATCCGCCGAATCCAGGCCACGCAGATGGGCTGGCATGGCATGGACGAACGCCCCATCCGGTCGTGGGTAGATCCCGATCTTCGGCGGCATCTGAGCGCCGCCCGCGGTGGCCAGCGCGACCATGGTCCGCTCGGCGAGCGCCAGGCGTTCCTCGATGGACGGCATGGCCGCGCGGACGTCGTCGCCCGCGAGGTAGCGAATGGGTGCGAGGTCGGTCATCGGGGATCCTGCGTCGGCACGGCCGAAGTGTAGTCCGTGGCCACCCTCCCGGAGCCGGCCCGGCGGGCGCCGACTGGGTGCTGGCCGGGCGCCCGGTTTCCCTGCGCCGCCCGTGCTCGGCTACGATGCCGACGATGAGCTCATCCCCGAAGACCAAATCCGCCCGATCCCTCGTCGATCCTGCCACGAGCCTCAAGAACCTGAAGCTGGAGCGCGACGCAATCGTCCTGTACGAAGGGCTTGCCGGTCTCGAGACCGACGAGCGTCGCGCCGCGGCATTCCGCCAGATCGCCGCCAACGAGCGCCGGCACGCCGAGGTCTGGGCGGCAAAACTCCGGGAGCGAGGAGTTGCGGTGCCGCGCCCGAGCGGTCCGGGGCTGCGCGTCCGCTTCATCGTCCTGATGGCCCGATTCTTCGGGACGCACGCGGTGACCGAGCTCGTCCAGGCGCTCGAGGGCGACGAGGAGGCGATCTACGAAAGCCAGACCTCGCCCGAGGTCGCGGCGATCGCCGCCGACGAACGCGAGCACGCCGAGATCTGGCGCCGACTTTCGTCGGAGCGCGAGCGGTCCGCCGAACGCGACCGCGCCGCCGCCCCGATTCTCCCGCCCGAACACCTCAAGGGCCGCGACGGCGTTGCTGAAGCCGAGCGGACGACCCGGCCCACGGCGATCGGCGACCGCGAACGCTGGCACCGATCCAGCCGCTCCGGCACCCTTCGGGCCGTCATCTTCGGTGTGTCGGACGGACTCGTCTCCAACCTCGCGCTGGTCATGGGCGTCGCCGGTGCGGCCAGCGATGCCCCGCGGTTCATCCTGCTGGCCGGAATCGCCGGCCTCCTCGCCGGCGCCTTCAGCATGGCCGCTGGTGAGTACATCTCGATGCAGTCGCAGCGTGAGCTGTTCGCCCGACAGATCGAGCTGGAACGCGCCGAGATGGACGCGATGCCCGAGGAGGAGCAGGCCGAGCTGGCGGCCGTCTACCGCTCCAAGGGATTCACTCACGACGAAGCCGCGACCATCGCGGCGCGGCTCTTCCGGGATCCGGAGCAGGCCCTCGACACGCTGGTCCGCGAAGAGCTCGGCCTGGACCCGAACGAGCTCGGATCGCCGTGGGGCGCGGCCGCCGGTTCGTTCGCGGCATTCGCCATCGGTGCCGCGATCCCGGTCGTGCCCTACCTGGCGGGTCAGGGTGGGGCCCTCGTGTTCGTGGCCTCGCTCGGGCTGAGCCTCGCCGCGTTGTTCGCGGTGGGCGCCGGCGTCAGTCTCCTGACCGGTCGAAGCACGATGTATTCCGGGCTGCGCCAGGTCGGGATCGGGCTCGGCGCCGCGGCAGTCACGTACGTGGTTGGACGCCGGATCGGCGTCACCATCGGCTGACCCATGGCGACGGCGTGGCGTGACGTGATCATGGCCGGGACGGTCGGGGCCGGCCTGGCCGCCTATCTGCTCCTGTGGTTCCGCTGGCCGGTTCCGGCGGCGCTCGGGGCAGCGGTCCTGCTGGCCATCACCGTCCTCGTGACGGCGCGGTCGGTCGCCCGCGATCCTGGCGAGGCCGACGAGGCCTGGCGCGCGGCTGCGCCCGATCTGATCGAACCACCAGCCGGCCCACGTGACACGCAATCGCCGCGCAACGACGGGGACGCGCGATGACCGGCGATCTCGTTGCGGCGCTCACGAATCGGCTCCGCGCCGAGGGCCTCGACCCGAAGCCGTGGTCGAACGGCACGGGCGATCGCTACCCGGCACACGATCACTCATACGACAAGGTGATCGTCTGTGCCGCCGGATCGATTCGATTCGGCCTGCCAGGATCCGGCGATACGCTCGCGCTCATCCCGGGCGATCGCCTGGAGCTTCCGGCCGGCACCAGCCACGATGCCGTCGTCGGTGCGGACGGCGTGACCTGTCTCGAGGCCCACCTGCCGGCCGGCGTCGTACCCGCCGTGGCGCATCGTCCTGCCGAAACGTGGTGATGCGCTGGACAGCCAAGAAGCCCCCCGGATCGGGAGGCTTCGTGGAGTAGGCTGGTTCGCGTTGCGCGGTTAGCGGCGGACGCCGTACCCGTAGCGAGTCCAGAATTCGAGGCTGTTGCGAGGATCGGACGCCGAGCGCCGGTCGTCGCCGAACAGAAGTCCGATCAGCGAGAACAGCGCGAGGAGCCCAAAGCCGTTGGCGATCATGGTGCACCCGTTGCGCGCGACTGCCGCGGATCCCGCTGGATCCCGTCACCCGATGCGACCGGCCCGACAATCGTTGACCTGTTTGAGCATCATACTTCCTAACAGATCGTCTCGTCAACGGCGTGGGACCTAACAAACCATGAGTATGAACGGCATGGGCAATCCTCGGTGAGCGCGCGCGGTGAGCGTGATCGAAGCGGCCAGCTGGATTCGCGGATCCTCGAGATCCTCCAGAAGGACGGTCGGCGGCCGTACGCGGAGGTCGGTGCGGAAATCGGCATCAGCGGACCTTCTGCCCATGAGCGGATCAAGAAACTCGAGGCTCGCGGCGTGATCACCGGATACGGCGCCCGCGTGGATCCGGGCGCCGTCGGCTATGACGTGGTGGCGTTCACCTGGATCACGATGGCGCCAGGAACGGCGGCGGCGGACCTGACGGCGGACTTCGCCACCATCCCGGAGATCGAGGAGTGCCACCACATCGCCGGCCAGGCCGACTACATCCTGAAGATCCGCGCACGTGACAACCTCGACCTCGAGCGCGTGGTCCGCAAGGTGCAGGCGACCCAGCACGTGTTCACGACCGAAACCGACGTCGTGTTCTCGACGGCCTTCGAAGGACGGCCGCTCCACCTGGTCCGCGAAACCGATGGGACCAACGAGGCGTAACCCGTGACGGAGGGACGAACGGACCGCGAGGCCGAGGCTGTGCTGATGACCCAGGTCGCAGCCGGATCCCACGATGCGCTCGCCAGCCTCTACGACCGGCATGCGATCGCGATCCACGCGCTGGCCCGCCGGATGACCTCGGATCGCCAGATCGCCGAAGAGGTGGTGCAGGAGACGTTCCTTGCCCTGTGGAACCGCGCGGAACTGTTCGATCCGACTGTCGCCTCGCTCGCCACGTGGCTCCACGCCATCGCCCGAAATCGAACCATCGATCGGCTTCGCGCCGCGGGACGCCGGCCGATGCTGGTCCCGCTGTCGGCCGTGGGTGAGGACGGTGCCGATCCCACGATGGTCCTCGAGCGGACGGTCGAGTCCGGTACCGTGGTGGGCGGCGCCCGCGAGGAGCCCGGGCCGGAGGCCGCCGCCGAGGCGGCCGAGGCTCGCGACGCTGTCGCTCGTGCCCTGGACGCGATGCCCGCAGCCGAGCGCACGGTGATCGAGCTCGCCTACCGCGACGAGCTGTCGCAATCCGAGATTGCCGCGCGGCTCGGGTGGCCACTGGGTACGGTGAAGACGCGGACCCGGCGTGCCCTCGCGAGCCTCCGTGTAGCCCTCCGTCCGATTCTCGGCACGCCTGACGTGGCTGCCGCAGCGCCGGACCCCATCCCCGAGGACGTGACGAGATGATCGATGGACCACGCTGAAGCGCGGGAAATCATCGAGCTGGCGGTTGTCGAGCCCGGCGGCCTCGAACGGCTCATGGCCGGCGACACCGCGGAGGCATCGCATCTGGCCGGCCATCTTGCGGATTGCGGTCCCTGCTCGATCGAGCTGATCCGGGCCCGCCTGCTTGCCGACCTTGTGCGCGAGGCCGTTCGCGACCTTCCGTCGGCGGACCTTCGCGAACGGACCCTCATGCGGGTGGCGGCAGTCGGTCGGCGGCGCGGCGACGGTGCCGACCACACGGGGGTCGACGATCCGGAGGTCGGCGTCGCGGCCTCAGACGCGCCTGACGCGCTGCGCCGGATCGCCCCGGGCACCACGCCCCGGCGGTCGCTGCGCACCCTTGCGGCGATCGCGGCCGTGCTCATCGCCGTGATCGGGACCGGGATCACCGTGTCGAGACAGCGGGACGAAGAGCTGGTCCGCCAGGCGGCTGCGATCGAGCGCGCCAACCAGGCCGTGGCCGCCCTCGCCCGCGTTTCCTCGTGGTCGATGCGCGTCGGTGCCGAGTCCGACGCAGCCTGGGTCGTTCTTCGCGGTGAATCGGGTCAGCCGGCGCAGGGCACGATCCTCTTTGCCCGGAGCAGCGGCGACCTGGTCGTGGTCGTTTCGGATCTCGCCGAACCGCCGGCCGGCCAGGAGTACCGCTGCTGGATGGACGTGTCGGGCAGCCGTCGGGCGGTGGGTCGGATGTTCTTCGGAGGGGGGCTGGCCTACTGGGCCGGCCCGGTCGAGGCGCTGGCCGAGGTCCAGCCGGGCAGCCGGTTCGGGATCTCGCTCGTTGACGCCAACGGCTCGTCGCTAGCGGACGAGCCCGTCCTCAGCGGAGTCTTCTGAGACGTCACGGCGCTCCTCGACTGCCCCGGAGGTTCGGGGCGGTGCGGGTTCCGGATCCGGCGGGGGGCCGGCCAGGTAGCCGCGGTGCTCGGCCAGCACCTTATCGACGATGCGGAGCGGG
>JANNUK010000230.1:0-2336 GCA_031395155.1 Chloroflexota bacterium
GGCGATGCGCCAGCGGCTCAACGCCGCCCAGGAGGCGAGCGAGCACGCGAACCGCCAGCTCGAAACACGGGTCGCCGACCGGGCCGCGCGGCTCGGGCAGGTGGTGCGCAGGACGAGGTGGGGCAGCTCGCCGAGAGCCTCGAGGCGATGCGCCAGCGGCTCAATGCCGCCCAGGAGACGATCGAGCACGCGAACCGCGAACTCGAATCGCGCGTCGCCGACCGAACGGCACGCCTCGGCCAGGTGCTGCGCAAGACGATCTCGGCCCAGGAGGAGGAGCGGCTTCGGCTCGCGCGCGAGCTCCACGACGAAACCGCCCAGGCGCTCGCCGCTCTCACGATCGCGCTCGACCGGACGCGCGACGACCTCGAGGCAGGGTCCCCCGATGCCCGGGAACGGATCGTCGAGGCCCGCTCGATCGCGGCCGGGCTCCTCGAGGAGATCCGGCGTCTGATCCTCGGCCTGCGTCCGTCCGTGCTCGACGACCTCGGCCTCGTGCCCGCGATTCGCTGGCTGTGCGAGACGAGCCTCACTGATCGGGGCATCGAGGTCTCGATCGAGGCCGAGCAGGCGGGCACTCGGCTTCCCGCGCACGTTGAGGTGACCCTCTTCCGGATCATCCAGGAGGCGGTGGGCAACATCGCCCGGCATGCCGCCGCCGCGCACGTTCGTGTCGGTCTGCGCGTGACCGACGGGACGGCACGTGTCACCATCGTCGACGATGGCCGGGGATTCGACGTTGCCCGGACGATCGGTCCGGCCGGTTCGGATGGAAGCGTGGGCCTGGTTGGGATGCAGGAGCGCGTCGCGCTGCTCGGCGGGACGATCGAGATCCGCTCGGGCGCCGGCGTCGGGACCGAGATCGTGGTCGACGTGCCCCCTGTGCCGGAGGCAGCCGAATGACCGTTCGCGTCGTGGTGGTCGACGACCACACCCTCGTGCGCCAGGGGATCGTCGGTCTGCTCACGAGCCAGCCGGACATCGAGGTCGTGGGCCAGGCCGGCGACGCCCGTGAGGCCATGGTGGTGATCGCCTCCGTTGCACCCGATGTCGTGCTGATGGATATCGCGATGCCCGGCCGGAGCGGACTCGACGCGACCCGTGAGATCCGGGACCGCTTTCCGGCCGTCCAGGTCCTTGTCGTCACGATCCACGACCGCGAGGACTACCTGTTCCAGGCGCTCCGAGCCGGCGCCGCGGGGTACGTCCTCAAGGGCGCCGAGGTCCAGGACCTGCTGGAGGCGGTCCGCACGGTCCAGCGCGGCGAGGTCTACCTCTTCCCGAGTGTCACCAAGAAACTAGTCGCCGATTACCTGCGCCGCAGCCAGGCCGGTGAGGATCGGACGACCTACGACGGGCTGAGCGATCGCGAGCGGGAGATCCTCGGGCTCATCGCCCAGGGACTCACGACGAATGCGATCGCCGCCACGCTGTTCCTCAGCCCGCACACCGTGCAGTCGCATCGCGACCACATCATGACCAAGCTCGATCTCCACTCGAAGGCCGCGCTGATCAAGTACGCAATCGCGCACGGCCTCATCGAGCTGTAGACGGCCTTCGTCGTCGCTGGCCCCATCCCCTGTTCCGCCCATCCCGTATGGGTCGTTCCGCCCAGGCACGTGACCGGCTTCCGGGGATTCCCCGTTGCCCGCTCAGGTCGCACGCGTGAGCCGCAAGGCAGACCCGCCATCGGGTCACGAATGCCGATGTCACTGAGGTCATCGATGAAACCCACCGCCAGCGGTCCCGCAGCCTTCGCCATCGTTGCACTCGTCTTCGCCGCCTGCTCCGGGGGCGGCCCAGGTGGAGCCAGCGCAACCCCCCCACCAGCCAGTGAGCCGCCCCCGAGCGCAGCTCCCGCCAGCGCAGCTCCCGCCGCCGAGCAGTACGTCGCCAACTCGGCCGAGTTCGTCAAGGCGGCCGACTGGGACACGAAGAAGACGATCACGATCGACCTGGCCGAGATGTCCTTCACGCCCAAGGACATCGTCCTCGAGGCCGGCCAGCCGTACATCCTCGAAGTCGTCAACGTGGGCACGGTGAAGCACGAGTTCACGGCCGAGGACTTCTTCCGGACGGTCGCCACGCGCAAGGCCGAGACGGCCGAGAGCGAGGTGAAGGTGCCGTTCTTCACCGAGGTCGAGGTCTTCGCCGGCAAGACGGTCGACATCTATCTCATCCCACTCATCCCGGGCACGTACACGCTCGTGTGCGAGATCGAGGGCCACTACGAGGCCGGCATGTTCGGCACGATCACCGTGACCGGCCAGACGCCGGCGTCCCCGGCGCTCCAGCTCGCCGATGTCGCCTCGGGACCGTGGGTCCAGGACGGCGCC
>JANNUK010000261.1:0-2959 GCA_031395155.1 Chloroflexota bacterium
GCGACGACGCACGTCAGACGATTCGCAGCTACAATCTCGTCACCGTCGACCCAGGCAGTTGGCGGGACATCGGTTCTTGGGGGTCTGTTGTGCAGACGGCACGTCCGCGGGATTTCGGGGCACTCGCCCTTGTCGTGGGTCTGTTTCTCATCCTGTTCATCCTGACGCTGGTCATCCCCGGCACACGCTGACGCGGCGCCGACAGGGGCGCAGGGACGACATCGGTCTTGGGGAAGCGGGGGCGGCTCAATCGTAGAGCCGCTCCAGATGCCATGTCCCATTCGTCCGGTCGAGATAGACGAGTGCCAGCCAACGCCGGCCGACGACCTTGACGTAGTCGCGATCGATCGGCTGCCGCCACCACGACTCCTCGATTCGCCAGCGATTGCAAACCTCCACCGGCTCGCGCCGACCGTCCCAGCGGATGGCAACCAGGCGCCCGGCGGGATCGAATTCCACGTCGATCGCCGGGTGTTCGCGGAGGAGCCGGGTCATCGAATCGCTCCCGACCCGCTGTCGCCGCTCGATACCGATCGCCAGCGGCAGCGCTGCTCGGGCAGCGGCGCCTCCGGGTCGGCCAGTTCGACTCGGCGGATCGCCTCTTCACCGAACGTCAGCGCCAGCCGGGCCAGCTGCCACCCGAGCCGGGCGCCACGTGCCGCCTGGGGCACGAACAGCTGGAGTTGCTGCCCGGCGGCCGGCTCGGCGCCGGCCAGCTCCAGTTCCAGGCGCGTGACCGCGGCCGGGGGCGGCGTCCGTTCAAGTCGGGCGAAGAGCAGGCGCTCGATCGCCTCCGCGTCTGCGGTTGGCTCGGGAAACCGCTGCTCCACCTCCATTCGCGACGGCGTCCCGTGAACGGCGAAGGCCAGGTCCAACTCCAGGCTGAGCCGCGCCCGGGTGGCGGCCAGGCCCCGCCCCGCGAGCTGTGTCCCGAGCGCCGTCGCGACCCGGCGGAGGACGAACCGGACGGCCTCCAGCTCGGTGACCGCGGGTTCGATCGGGAGGGCCAGGGCGACTCGCTCGGGCATCCGCCGCGGTCGGAACGGTTCGAGTTCCTCGCCCCGGGCCCGGGCGTGGATCCGGGCACCTTCCTCGCCGAAGCGAGCAACGAGCGCGGTGCGAGCCAGCCCGGCAACTGCGCCGATCCGACGCAGCCCGAACCGGGTCAACCTGGCGCGGATGTCCGGATCCGGGGTGAGCAACCCTGCCGGCAGCGGGGCGAGGAACGCGGCTTCCGCGTCGAGTTCCGCTCCGGACGTCGCCTCCTCCGCGTCGACCGCGTCGACGGCGACGAGGCCGCCCGGTGCCGCCAGGCCGGCGGCGACCGTGGCCGCGAACCGGGTTCGCGCGATCCCCGCCCGGGGCGGGGCCGGGAGGACCGGTCGGAGGGCGGCCACCAGGCGCTCGACGAGGACCGGCTCCGGCCCCCACAGCGGCTCGAGCCCGTCGATCTGGACCTCGATCAGGCCGAACGCCGCGTCGGTGGGGGCCACCACACCGGCCAGACCGGGGCTGAAGGCGGCAAGGGTCTCGAACGCGGCCTCGACGGCCGCCCGATCAAGCTCCGGCGTCGGATCGAGGAAGGTCGCCTCGGGCGCCAACCGGTGGGCCGACCCGAGCGGGATCCCGCGCCGGATCCCGAGCGCGCGCGCCGCCGGATCCGCGTCGAGCACCATTCCGTTCGTCCAGGGCTGGCCGCCGAGGACGATCGGGCCCGATGGGAACGAGCCGGAGCGGTGCCGGGCGAGGTCGAGAAGGAGATGGGGCCAGTAAAGGTGGAGGCGTCGCATCGGCGTGGGTCCCGGTTGCAGTGGCGGGGGCGTGGATCTGGATCGGGGGTCCGTCGGTGGAGGGTGGCTCCGCGAGGAGCCCGTCCCGGAGGAGGCAGGCATCCCGCTCGCCGCCCTCCGCGTAGAGGATCCGGAGCTCCGCCCGGCGCCCCGGTGGACCGAACCGGTTGCGTGTGACGGTCACCTCCGTCCGCTGCCCGACGACGTCCCGCCCGAGGCGGATCCACGATCGGCGGGCCAGTTCCAGGCGCAGCCCGGTCGCCTCGGCGACGGCATGGGCGACGGCCGGGGTGAGCCCCGGCGGCTCGAGAACGACGAGGAGGGTCTCGGCTCGACGGGCCAGGGCGGCCAGCCGGTGGAGGCGATCCTCGAAGGCCGCGCGACGAACGCTCGCGTCGAGGCGCGGCGGCAGGTCGATGAGCAGCAGGTCCACCGTCCGCGCCGAGAGGAGCGCACCGGCCAGGGCCAGGCCGTCGGCCAGCGTCTCGGGCGTGAGGACGACGAGCCACTCCAGCCGGATGCCGCGGGTGACCGCCTCGACCGGATCGAACGACCGGGCGAGGTCCAGCCAGGCGACGATGGAGCCCGCGGCCTGGGCCTCCGCGGCGAGTCGCAGGGCGAGGGTAGTTCGGCCGCTCGACGCGTCCCCGCGGAGGGCCACGCTCACCGATCGCGGCAGGCCGCCGGGCCCGAGGATGGCATCGAGTGCCGGAAACCCGGTCGAGACGATCTCGCGTCCGGGCATCGACGCGGGCGCGGGCATCGACGCAGGCGCGAGCAGGCCCGGGCTTGAAGCCTCGATCGATCCCTCTTCGGCGGGCAGCGGTACCGTCGCCAGCGCTCCGAGCGTCTCCCCGAACCGGCGCGGCGCGGCCGCTCCCCAGCGAGCCTGGAGGGTCGCGAGCGCGGCCGTCACGTCGGAGGTCGGGGTGGTCATCGGTCCGTCGATTATCGAACAGATGTTCTACTCTGGCAAGAGGGATTCGGCGTCACCCGGCCGTCACGGTGCCGGCCTAGGATCGGCGGCTACGATGGACGCCATGCTTCCGCGCCAGACCCTCACCGATCGACCGATCCTCGTCGTCGACGACGATGCCAAGATCGTCCGGCTCGTTCGGACCTACCTCGAGCGCGAGGGATTTGCCGTCGCCACGGCCGGTGACGGACGA
>JANNUK010000303.1:0-2990 GCA_031395155.1 Chloroflexota bacterium
ATCGCCGTCTCGGTAGGGCGCCGCCGGTTCGGATCCGCCGTCCAGCGGGGCGCGCCCGAATGCTAGCACCGCCGGGGGCGCCGTCAGCGCGTCACGCTGGCCCGAAACTCCGCCCACGCCGCGTCGCGCAGGGCCGGATCGACGAACAACTCGTAGGCGGTCTGTGCAACAAGGGTCGCCGCCAGAAGCGTCGTCACGTCGGAGGCGGGGCTCACGGCCGCATCGCGGAACAGGATGGAGTGCCCCGGCGTGCCCTCGGGTGCGATCGCGAGGTCCGGGTGGATCGTCGGGCAGACCCAGCTGACGTTGGCCATGTCGGTGCTGCCGTAGGATGGATCGGGGCCCTGGTCGGAGATGCCGTACGCCCCCATGTTCGCCCGGAACCGCTCGGCCAGGACCAGGTTGTTGTTCATCACCGTGGCCCCACCCGAGTATTCGACATCGACCTGCGTCTCCGTCGCGAGCGCCGCCGCCCGACACAAATCGTTGAATCGCGCCTTCATCTCGGCGTAGTAGGCGCGGTCCGGACTGCGCAGCATGAACCAGGCGGCCGTCCGGTGGGGGATGATGTTTGCCGCCGTCCCCCCCTCACGAATGATCCCGTGGACTCTCGAATCGGGACGAAGCTGCTGGCGCCACAGGCCGACCGACGAGAAGAGGCTGATCATCGCGTCGAGGGCATTGCGCCCGTTCCATGGGTCGCCGGCCGCATGCGCCTGCAGCCCGTGGAATACGACGTCGACGTCCTCGGAGGCGAGTGCCGAAATTTCGACGTGGTTGCGGTCACACGGGTGATAGAGCAGCGCCGCGTCGAGCCCATCGAAGATCCCCTCCGCGATCATCGTGGCCTTGCCGCTGCCGTGCTCCTCCGCCGGCGTGCCCAGGAAGACGATCTCCCCTGGCAATTCCTCGGCCACGGCGGCGAGTGCGATCGCCGCCCCGACCCCGGAGGCCGCCATCGTGTTGTGGCCACAACCGTGTCCGAGACCTGGCAGAGCGTCGTATTCGGCCAGGATGCCGATTCGGGGCCCAGCGCCGTCCACGGCGGCTCGTTCGCCGCGCCGGGTCGCACGGATCGCGGTGGCAAGACTGCCCACCGGCAGCTCGACCGCGTAGCCGTGGCGCGTCAACACCTCGGCGACCCAGGCGGCAGCGCGATGCTCCTCGAACGCCGGCTCCGGCGTTGCGTGGATTCGATGCGACAGGTCGAGGATCTCGTCCCGGGCAGCGTCGACCGCCGTCGCCAGGCGTCGCTTGGCATCGGCGAACGGTGCCGCGGGCGCGATGTCGGTCAGTCGGTCGGGCATGGACGGCTCCTCATCTGGTAACAGGATGAATGCGCGCGGCGGGACCCTTCACCGCTCGACGGACAGCGTGGACTCCGCGACGAGGACCATCGCGACGACGAACAGGGCGATGGGCACCTGGAAGACGCCCTGGATCCGCAGGACGACGAACAGGGCAACCACGAGGGCAACCCAGCCGCCGCGCCGTATTGCGCGCAGCCAGTCCCCCTTGTAAGCCACGCGCCGGTGCCGGCCGAATGCGGCCAGCCAGAACAGCGGCATGACCGTAAGCCCGAGTGCGGCGCCGGCAAGTCCCGCCCCGACGAAGCCGGCCATGGGATCCACCAGGGGGTCACGCGTGGTAACGACGATCCCGACAAGGAGCCATGCGACCGCGGCCGCGCCGAACAGCCCGAGGTTCACCAGCCGATCCCGCGCCTCCATGACCGCGAGTCTAGGCGCTCACGCACTGCCGCGCGGCCGACGAATTCGGTCGAGCCGCGCTCCGTTCGTCGGGGATCAGCTCAACAGTCGGTCGACTGCGGATTCCAGCTCGGCCAGGGAGCGGAGCTCGAAATCTGCGTAGATCGTGCCGTCCGCCTCGCTGCCGGGGAGCGGCGAATCGTCGGGACGACCCCCGACATGCGCCGTCCGCCACCCGGCAGCCTGCGCGCCGACCACATCGGCCGACCAGTCGTCGCCGACGTGCAGGATGGCAGCCGGACTCGGCGACCCAAGCGCGGCACGTGCGGCCTCGAAGATCGCCGGGTGCGGCTTCACCACCCCCACTCGCTGGCTGACGATGATCGCCTCGAGATGGGGGGTCCACCCCGCAGCGTCGCAGTAGCGATCGATCGTCGCGGCGAGAGGCCAGTTCGACAGGACGGCCAGGCGCAGGCCGCGACGGCCGAGCCGCGCCAGGAGCGGTTCGACCGTCGCAGGCACGGGCATGCCGTCGACGAACGCTGCGCTGTAGGCCTCCACCACCGCCTCGACTTCCCCGGGATTGCTCAGAGCCGCAGCCTCCTCGTCGTCCCATCGCTCGGTGCCGTCCGGCGGACGCATGCCGCGGAGCCGTGCGAGGACCCGCGCCACACGCTGGGCCAGGTCCACCTCGCGCAGCGCCGGAACCTCTTCGCGGAATTGTCGCTCGCGCTCCTCGGCCCAGGCCCCCAGGAACGTCTCGCGATCCGGAAGTCCGCACCGCTCCGCAACATGTCGCGCCGTCTCGTCGACGACCGCCTGGAGGCCCGCCCGATCCACCGGAACCAACGTATTCCCGAAGTCGAGCGTGACGGCCTCGAGCATGGTCACCGGGCGACACTCGATGGACAGATTTCGCGGAACGGGCAGTAGGCGCAGGCGAGTCGTGATGGAGTAGCCGCGAACGCTCCAGCTGCAGATCTATGCCATGGCCTATGAGGCGATTGCCGGTCGGCTGCCGGATGCGGTCCAGCTCCACTTCCTCGACTCCGGCGTCGTCGGGCGGACGGGCATGGATGCCACGCGGATGGCACGGGCCAGGGACAAGATTGCCGGGGCGGCGGCCGGCATCGAGCGTGGAGCGTTCGCGGCTACTCCATCTCGACTCGCCTGCGCCTACTGCCCGTTCCGCGAAATCTGTCCATCGAGTGTCGCCCGGTGACCATGCTCGAGGCCGTCACGCTCGACTTCGGGAATACGTTGGTTCCGGTGGATCGGGCG
>JANNUK010000346.1:0-9079 GCA_031395155.1 Chloroflexota bacterium
CGCGCCGGTCCAGGTCGCCGGTCAGCGCCGGTTCGTGGTCCGACAGGTAGGCGAACGTGGCCGCTCCGTCGCGAACCCGATAGCCGACCGTGGGGCCCGGGGTGAACGATCTCCGCCCCGCACACCTCGAGACCTCCGATCGATACGGGAACATCGGGGGCATTGTGGAAGTGAACGTCAGAATCCGCGTCCCGGAGACGGATCGGGAAGAGCGGCGGCGAAAGATAGCGGCTGAGTCTCGTGCGCAGATCCTGCGTGGCCGACGGCGGCCCCCAGATGTGGACCTCCAATCCGGGCCGGAACAACGGATCGAAGAAGCCGAGGCCCTGGATGTGATCCATGTGCAGGTGGGTCAGCAAGATGTCGACACGGGTGAGGTCGCGCGAGAGGGCGGCACCGAGGCGTCGGATGCCCGTCCCGGCGTCGAGGACGATGCACGTCCCGTCTGAGCCGGTGACCTGAACGCACGCGGTGTTGCCGCCGTAGCGGACCGTCTCGGATCCCGCGCTCGCCAGCGAGCCGCGGGTTCCCCAGAAGGTGACCTTCACGCGTCCGCTGCCGCTTCCCAGAACATGGCCACCGCACCGATGAACCGCCCGCGACCACCCTCGAGCGGGAAGGCGGTGATCTCGATCCGGCGCTGGACGCCGTCGCCGCCCGTGATCGTCAGGGGCCCGTGCGCCGGCCGGCGATCGCGGATGGCGCGCACCAGCGGCAACGAATCGACGTCCGTCCCCTGGCCGGCCTCATTGCGCGGCGTGAACGCCGTCGTCCACACGTCGAAGGGCATCTCGTCGATCTCATCGAGCCGGACGCCGAGCAGCTGTTCGGCGGCCTCGTTGAGGTAGGCGAGATCGCCCTGGGCATCGACGAGGAAGACGGGGATCGCCAGCGAACTCGAGAGCTGACGAAAGAGGATCAGCTCGATGGGTTCCTGCGCCATGTGCCGCCTCCGAACGAGAAGTCCGTGCCCATCATCGTCGCACCAGATCGGCTTGTGTCAACGCAGATCAGCCGGGTAGGTGCCGGTAGAACCGGGTCGGTTCTGGCGGGAGCGGCGTGGTTCCCCGAATGAGGTCGGCCGCCTTCTCCGCGACCATCATCACCGGCGCGTAAATGTTCGCGTTGGTGACGTACGGGAACACCGACGCGTCCACGACGCGCAGCCCGTCGAGGCCATGCACCCGCATCGTCAGCGGGTCGACCACGGAATCGACGTCCGTCCCCATTCGCGCCGTGCACGAGGGATGCAGGGCGGTCTCGGCGTCGCGCGCGACCCAGTCGAGGATCTCCTCGTCCGTTTCCACGGCCGATCCAGGAGACAGCTCCCCGCCGTTGTAGGCATCGAACGCCGGCTGGGTGAGGATCGTCCGGGCCACGCGGACCGCCTCAAGCCATTCGCGGCGGTCCTGCGCGGTGGAGAGGTAGTTGAAGCGCAGCGCCGGGTGGACCCGAGGATCTGTCGATGTGATCTTCACCGACCCGCGCGCGTCCGAGTACATGGGCCCGACGTGAACCTGGTAGCCATGGCCCTTCGGCGGCGACGACCCGTCATAGCGGATGGCGAGCGGCAGGAAGTGGAACATCAGGTTCGGGTACGCCACGTCCTCGTTGCTGCGCACGAAGCCGCCGCCCTCGAAGTGGTTGGTGGCCCCCGGGCCGCGGCGCAGGAATAGCCACTGGAAACCGATCCACGGTCGGCGCCATTTCTCGAGCGACGGCTGCATCGAGACCGGCTGGGTGCTCCGGTACTGGATGTAGACCTCGAGGTGGTCCTGGAGGTGCTCGCCAACGCCCGGCAGGTCGTGGACAGGCCGAACGCCGAGAGCCTCCAGTTCAGCGGCCGCGCCGACCCCTGAGAGCTGGAGGAGTTGCGGCGTGTTGATGGCGCCGCCGGCCAGGATCACCTCGCCGGCCCGCACGCGGCGCGCCGCACCGAACATGGGTTTGTAGTCGACGCCGACGGCCCGCCTGCGGTCGAAGCGGATCCCGGTCACGAACGCGCCGGTCCTGACGGTCAGGTTGGGACGCCGCATCACCGGATGCAGATAGGCGCGAGCCGCGCTCAGGCGGCGGCCACGATGGATGTTCCGATCGAACGCGCCGAAGCCCTCCTGGCGATACCCGTTGACGTCTTCGGTCAATGGGTAGCCGGCCTCCTGGACGGCCTTGAAGAAGGCGGTGAACAGCGGGCTGGAGGCGGGTCCGCGCTCCAGGACGAGCGGGCCACGCTTGCCGCGGAAGGGATCGTCGGGGGCGGCCGCGAGCGTCGACTCCATCTGCTTGAAATACGGCAGGCAGTGGGCGTAATCCCATGTCTCCATCCCCGGATCGCCCGCCCAGCGCTCGTAGTCCAGCGGATTGCCGCGCTGGAAGATCTGGCCGTTGATGCTCGACGAGCCGCCGAGCACCTTGCCACGGGCGTGATAGACGCGCCGGCCGTTCATGAACGGCTCCGGCTCCGACTCGTATTTCCAGTCGTAGAAGCGGCTGCCGATCGGAAACGCGAGGGCCGCCGGCATATGGATGAAGACATCGAACGGCCAGTCGGAGCGGCCCGCCTCGAGGACCAGGACTTGGGTCGACGGATCCTCGGACAGCCGGTTGGCCAGGGCGCAGCCGGCGGACCCGCCGCCGACGATCACGAAGTCGAACCGGTCGCCGCTCATGAGCCGATGCTAGCAGCGCGGAGCGTACCGCTGACAGCCGATGCGCCCGTCGCACCGAAGCCGACAGGTTCCCCGAGCATCGCCTACCCTCATCCCGTGAGCCAGACGCCGCTCCGCCAGCGCCTCGCGTGGCAGGCCCTCGAGCGCCACCACGAGGCGATCGGCGCCATCCACCTGCGCGAGCTGTTCGCGGCCGACCCGGACCGCGGCGACCGCCTGTGGATCGAGGCGGTCGGGTTGTACGTCGACTACGCCAAGCACCGCATCACGGACGAAACACTGGCGCTCCTCGCGCAGCTTGCCGAGGAATCCGGCCTGAGTTCGGCGATCGAGGCGATGTTCCGCGGCGACCACATCAATCGAACGGAGGACCGGGCGGTCCTGCACACGGCCCTCCGGGCGCCGCGCGGCGCCGTGATCGAGGTCGACGGGGAGAACGTCGTCCCGGCCGTCCACGAGGTGCTCGACCGGATGGCCGGGTTCGCCGAACGAGTTCGGACGGGGACCTGGCCGGGGCACACCGGGAAGCGGATCCGGACGGTTGTCAATATCGGGATCGGCGGCTCGGATCTCGGCCCGGTCATGGCCTACGAGGCGCTCCGCCACTACGCGCAGCGGGACCTGGCGTTCCTGTTCGTCTCGAATGTCGACGGGACCGATTTCGCCGAGGCGGTCCTTGGACTCGACCCGGCCGAGACCCTGTTCATCGTGGCGTCGAAGACGTTCACCACCCTCGAGACGCTGCGCAACGCGCGGACGGCCCGTGCCTGGCTGCTGGCCGCCCTCGGCGACGAGGCCGCGGTGGCCCGCCACTTCGTGGCCGTCTCGACCAACGCGACGGAAGTGGCCGCGTTCGGCATCGACACCGCCAACATGTTCGGCTTCTGGGACTGGGTCGGGGGTCGATATTCGATGGGTTCGGCGATCGGGCTCTCGACCATGATCGCCGTCGGGCCCGACGCGTTTCGCGAGATGCTCGCCGGCTTTCACGAGATGGACGAGCACTTCCGAACCGCGCCGTTCGAGCGCAACCTGCCGGTCCTCATGGGCCTCCTCACCGTCTGGTACACGGACTTCTTCGGTGCCGAGACCGTCGCCGTCCTCCCGTACGACCAGTACCTGAAGCGCTTCCCCGCGTACCTCCAGCAATTGACGATGGAATCGAACGGCAAGCGGGTGACCATCGACGGGGAGCGGGTCGACTACGAGACGGGTCCCATCCTCTGGGGCGAGCCCGGCACCAACGGTCAGCACTCGTTCTACCAGCTCATCCACCAGGGAACGCGCCTCATCCCGATCGACTTCATCGGCTTCGAGCGCTCGCTGAACCCCATCGAGGACCACCACGATCTGCTGATGGCGAACGTGTTCGCCCAGTCAGAGGCACTCGCATTCGGCAAGACCGAGGGCGAGGTCCGCGCCGAGGGCACGCCCGAGTGGCTCGTTCCCCATCGCGTGTTCGAGGGCAATCGGCCGTCGACGACGATCCTAGCGGAGCGACTGGACCCCACAACGCTCGGCCGCCTTGTCGCGCTGTATGAGCACAGTGTCTTTACCCAGGGCGTCATCTGGGGCGTCGGCTCGTTCGACCAATGGGGCGTCGAGTTGGGCAAGGTGCTCGCGACGCGCGTTGCCGGGGAGCTGCGCGGTCCCGACGAGCCGCCGCTGGCACACGACTCGTCCACGAATCGCCTCATCCGCCGCTACCGGCGCGGCCGAAACCCCTAGGAACAGCAAGGAGCGACCGCGATGGAACTGGGCATGATCGGTCTCGGGCGGATGGGCGCCAACATGGTCCGCCGCCTGACGAAGGGCGGCCACACCTGTGTCGGCTACGCCCGCAGCCCGGAAACCGTGCTGGGCCTCGTGACCGAGGGCATGGTCGGGTCGAACTCGATCGAGGACCTCGTGTCCAGGCTCCAACGCCCGCGGGCGATCTGGCTGATGGTCCCGGCCGCTGCCGTCGACGCCACGATCACGCAACTCCTGCCGTTCCTGGAGGATGACGACATCGTCATCGACGGCGGCAACTCCTGGTACCGCGACGACCTCACCCGTTCCAAGGCGCTCGCGGAGCGCGGAATCCACTACGTCGACGTCGGGACGAGCGGCGGTGTGTTCGGCCTCCACCGCGGGTTCAGCCTGATGATCGGCGGCCGGGACGACGCGGTGGCGCGCCTCGACCCCATCTTCTCGACCCTCGCGCCGGGGATCGAAGGGGCCCCGCGGACGCCGGGCCGTGAAGGCAGCCCAGGGACAGCCGAGCAGGGCTATCTCCATTGCGGCCCGTCCGGTGCCGGCCACTTCGTGAAGATGGTCCACAACGGGATCGAGTACGGGATCATGGCCTCATACGCCGAGGGCCTGAACATCCTCGCCCATGCCAATGCCGGTGCGCAGGGCTGGGCCGTGGACGCCGAGACCTCGCCGCTTCGCGATCCCGAGGCCTACCGGTACGAGTTCGACCTGCGCGACGTCACCGAGGTCTGGCGGCGCGGCAGCGTCGTCGCCTCGTGGCTGCTCGACCTGACCGCGACCGCGTTCCTCGAGAGCCCGACGCTGGAGGGGTTCTCCGGAAGCGTCTCGGATTCGGGCGAGGGCCGCTGGACCATCGCCGCGGCGATCGACGAGTCGGTACCTGCTCCAGTCTTGTCGACGGCCCTGTTCTCGCGCTTCGCGTCCCGCGGCGAGGGCGACTTCGCCGGCAAGGTCCTTTCGGCGATGCGCCTCCAGTTCGGCGGCCACAAGGAGCGTTAGGTCGAGGAGGATCCGACCTGGCTGAATGACTCGTCGGCTGCCCCTTCGATCGAATCGCCAAGACGTGGGACGGCCAACCCGATCCGCAAGCTGAGATCGCCCGGCACGGCGCGGATCCAGGGCTCGCAGCTTGATCGGATCCGTTCCGCGTAGGCGGCTGCCCCGGCCTCGCCGGTCTCGAGGAGCATCACCGAGAAGGCGTCGGGCGCCAGGCGAGCCACTCGATCCGACGAACGCGCCCGACGGCGCAGCGCGTCCCCGAGCGGCACCGAGTAGCGCTCTGCCGCCTGCGGGTCGTATCGGGCGGTCGAGGCACGGGCGGGTGGATCGACCGGGGCCACGGCCTCCGACGCGGGCGCGATTCGTACGGCGAGCATCGCCACCGAGCGCCCGTGCCGGTGCCAACGGGCGGCCTCATGGCGGATCGTATCGTCCCATTCCCGCTTCGAGAGGATGGGTATGGCGCGTGTCGAGCCCGGATCGTCGGCGCCGGGGAGTCCACGCCGATCGACGAATCCTTCCGTCGCGGGGGCGAACGACGAACCGGCGACCGGCGCCTCCGTCGTAGGAGCCCCGGATTGGCGGCGATCCCACGCTCGGGACGGCGCGGTCGCCTTGCGGGGCTCGGTCGCATCGGCGGTGGCGGCCGCCGATCGTGGCGCGACGGACTTGGTGTCCATCCCATCAGACGATCGCGCACGCGCCGAGGCCTCCGTCACGAACGCCTCGGCCGCGCGGGCAAGCCGATCGTCGTCGTTGACCATCATCGAACCAGCTTCATCGTCCGGCGCCGACCAGCGGCAACAGCTCCCTCCACCACGAGCCCGTGGGGTCAGGCCGATCGGCGCTCCCCGGATGCGCGATCTCCCGCGCGAGTGCCCGGAAGTCGCCCGCGACGTTGCTCGCCGGCGCGTACGCAACGACGGGCAGGGCCGCCGCCCATGCCTCGGCGATCCGCACGCTCTCGCGAATGCGCGTCGTCGTCACCATCTCGCGGTAGTCGAGCTCGAGTTCGTCCACGATCTCGCGCGAATGGCGGGTCCGATTGGCCCGCGATGGGACGATCCGCACCGAATGGAGATGGGGGTTGAGCGCAGCCCGGAGCCGGACCACCTCGGCCAGGACCGGGCCGACACCCGTCACGGCGATCGCGTGGGTCTCGACAGGGATGATCACCTCGTGCACACCGGCCAGGGCACCGACGGACAGGAAGCCGAGTGAGGGTGGGCAGTCGACGAAGACGAAGGTCCAGCGGCGATCGAGGCGCTGGATGGCTCGGGCGACCGAGACAGTCAGGTCGCCGAGCAGTGTTCGTTCGGCAGTCGCGAGCCACGGTGACGACGGCACCAGGGAGAGACCCGGGAACGGCGTCGCAACGGCGGATCGGCCGAGTTCGCGCGTGCCGACCATCAGGTCGAAGGCCTCGCGCCCGGCCGGTCTGGCGCCGAGCGCCTCGGTCGCGCTCCCCTGCGGATCGAGGTCGACGACGAGGACCCGCTCGCCGGCCTCGGCGAGAGCAGCCGCGAGGTTGACCGCGGTCGTGGTCTTCCCGCTGCCCCCCTTGCGGCTGATGACGGCGATTGTTCGCAACGCACCCTCGACGCTGTCCCGACCCGCTCTGGACGGGTCGCGGGTAGTGCGGTACGGCACCGCGCGTTGATGCGATGCTGCACGACGGATTGTACGGCGAATCGGCCGGAGAGATGTGGTCCGGGCCGGTCCGGTGGGGAGCCGAGATGTTGGCGGGGGCCGCGAGGATATCGAGGGGCGTGGCGGAGGCCCCGCGGTACGTTGTCCAGCGGCCAGGTTGATGGCAACCGACGCACACGGATGCGCGACGAATAGCATGTGAATCGTCCATCCGGCCATCAGAGGTCCGGCATCGCCGAGGTCCACCTCGCCAGACCAGGGGCGCTCATGAAGCTTGGGTCCTTCGCTCGCTATCCGTTGACGTTCGGTCCATCGCCCGTCCATCCCATGGAGCGGCTGACGGCGCATCTCGGCGGGGCTCAGCTCTGGGCCAAACGCGAGGACGTCAACTCCGGGCTCGCGTTCGGCGGCAACAAGACCCGCAAGCTCGAGTACCTCGTGGCCGATGCCATCGCCCAGGGTTGCGACACGCTCGTCTCGATCGGCGGCGTCCAGTCCAACCACACGCGGCAGGTCGCCGCTGCGGCCGCCAGGACCGGCCTGGGCTGCGTCCTCGTCCAGGAAAGCTGGGTGGATTGGCCGGATGCCGTGTACGACCGTGTCGGGAACATCCTCCTGAGCCGCCTCATGGGTGCGGACGTGCGTCTGGTCCAGGCTGGGTTTGGGATCGGCTTCAAGGAGAGCTGGGAACTGGCACTGCAGGAGATCGAGGCTCGTGGAGGAAAGCCGTACGCCATCCCTGCTGGGGCGTCTGACCACCCGCTCGGTGGTCTCGGCTTTGCCGGGTGGGCGATGGAGCTGGAGCGGCAGGAGCTGGAGCTCGGCGTGTTCTTTGACACGATCATCGTGTGCTCAGTCACCGGGAGCACGCAGGCCGGCATGATCGCCGGATTCGCGGCGCAGGATCGTCCGCGTCGAGTCGTCGGTATCGACGGCTCGGCCAAACCCGCGGAAACGCTCGTCCAGGTCGCCCGGATCGCGCGGGAGACGGCATCGCTCATCGAGGTCGGGCGCGATCTTCGTGACGACGAGAGCGTGCTCGATGACCGCTTCCACGCCGGCACGTATGGCATCCCGGACGACCAGACCCTCGATGCGATGCGGCTCGTCGCCCGACTCGAGGGGATGATCACGGACCCGGTCTACGAGGGAAAGTCGATGGCCGGTCTCATCGAACTCGTCGCGTCGGGCGAGATCGATCGAGGCTCGACCGTCCTCTATGCCCACCTGGGCGGGCAGCCGGCGCTCAACGCGTACAGCGCGCTTTTTCGGTAGACGAGCGCGCCGGCCTTCCCAGGCCCGCGACCCAAAGAACGAGATACGGCCCTTGAGAACAGGGTTCGCCGACCCTATGATGCTTGCGCCCGACCCGACTGGGAACGGGCCTCTTGTGCTTTGGTCGATGTGGGAGGAGGACCCATCGGATGAGATCAATGCTTCGGCTGTCCGCAATCGGCTTCACGGTCAGCTTCATCCTTTCAGCCTGTAGCGGGGCGGCGACTCCAGCACCGCCAACGGGCGGAGCCAGCGCGGCCCCACCGAGCAGCCCCGCGTCGGACGCGCCGCCGGTGGCCGACATCTGCACGGACCCCGGGACCTCGCCGGCCGGAACCGAGTTGACCTTCGCGTCATATGGCGGCGCCTACCAGGAAGCCCAGCGCAAGGGCTGGCTTGAACCCTACGCCGCGCTCACCGGTGTGACATTCCAGGAGAGCGAAGATTCGTTGAACGCCACGATCAAGGCTCAGGTGGAGGCTGGCCAGGTGACCTGGGACATCGTCGATGTCGGCAATGACTTCGGCCTCGACGCCCAGGCGGACATCCTGGAACCGCTCGACTACACGCTCATCAAGAAGGATGAGATCCTGCCCGGGTTCGCAAGCACCTATCGGGTGGCGGATATCACCTATGGCGTGGTTCTCGCCTACAACACCGAGAAGACGGGCGGAGCCGTCCCCCAGGGCTGGGCCGACTACTTCGATCTCGTCAAGTTCCCCGGCAAG
>JANNUK010000350.1:0-3417 GCA_031395155.1 Chloroflexota bacterium
CTGGGGGCACCGACCAATCGCAGGCATCCTACGGGCGCGGGACTCGCGGAGTCAATGCGCTAGGCGTGCGAATCTCGCACGGAATCGGTGAACCGTGGTGCGGACTGCGTGGTTTGCGCCGCCGACCACGCGGCGGCCCGGCCCCGAACCCCGGATGAACCCTAGAATGATCGGTGATGTACGCCGTGATCATGGCCGGCGGGGGCGGTACGCGCCTCTGGCCGCTCAGCCGCCCCGAGCGACCGAAGCCGTTCCTGCCGTTGCTCGGCGAGCGCTCGCTGTTCGAAATGACGGTCGATCGCCTGCTCGGCGGCCCCGAACTCGGTCTCGCTCCGGCCGATGTGACCGTGGTCGCGGACGGCCGCCATGCCGAACTCGCGCGATCACAGAGATCGGACCTGCACGTCCTCGTCGAGCCCATGGGTCGGAACACCGCGGCCGCGATTGCCCTGGCAACGCTGGCCATCGAGCGCGACGACGACGACGTCATGCTGGTGCTGCCGGCCGACGCCTGGATTGCGCCCGACGACGAAGCGCTGTTCAGATCCGTTCTCGCGGATGCGGCACGGGGACTGACCGACCGACCGTTCGGGATCGAGGACCCGCTCGTGACGCTCGGCGTCCAGGTGTCGCGACCGGCCACCGAGTACGGCTACCTCGTTCCCGACGTCGCTCGCGGAGAGGACCTTGGCGGCCTGCGCGCCTATCCGCTCAAGGCCTTCGAGGAGAAGCCCCGCCCGGAGCGGGCCCGGGAACTCGTCGACCGGGCCGGCGTGGCCTGGAATGCCGGGATCTTTCTCTGGCGGCGCCGGGCGATTCGCGCGGCGCTCGAGCGGCACACGGGCTTTGTCCAGAGCCTCGGACCGATGATCGGCTCCCCGGCCATGCTGGCGCAGGCGTACGAATCCATCCAGCGCCCAATGTCAATCGATCATGCGGTGATGGAGGGAGCCGCCGCAGCCGGACGGGTCGTGATGGGATCGATGAACGTGCGCTGGTCGGACCTCGGTTCGTGGACGGCGCTGCTGGCCGCGCTGGAGATCGACGCCGAGGGCGTCGTGGTCCGGTCGGGCGAAACCGTCGAGGTGGGTGACGACGACCTGATCGTCCGTCGCAGCGGCGGGCGGGTGAGCGCGGTCGCACCGCTTGGGCGCGGTAGCATGACCGCCACACAGACCGTCGCCGTTCTCCGTCGGGCCCGTTCCCGCGCGGCGATCGTCGAGGCGTTGCTCGCCCGCTGCTCCGAGCCCGAGGGATGACGTGACCGACACCGCTGCCGCCTCCGCTCCCGCGCCCACGACGATCATCTTCGGGACCGATGGCTGGCGCGCGCGGGTCGCCGACGACTACACGTTCGAGAACGTCCGGCGCTGCGCCGACGGCGTCGCGCAGTACGTCGTCGACCGCGGCGAACAGGCGAAGGGCGTCGTGATCGCCTATGACCGCCGGTTCGCGTCGGAGCACTTCGCGATGGCCGCTGCGGAGGTCCTCCTCGCCCGCGACATTCCCGTCGCGTACTCCACGAGCGCCGTCCCCACCCAGATGTCGTCGTATGAGGTCGTCGAGCGCGGAGCCGCCGCGGGCATCGTGATCACGGCGAGCCACAATCCATGGACCGACAACGGGTTCAAGGTGAAGGCGCCGACGGGCTCGGCCGCCGGACCCGAGATCCTCAAGATCCTCGAGGCCCAGATCGCCCGCAACGGCGGGACGGCGATCGACCGCCGGCCGTTCGCCGATGCCGAGGCCGCCGGCCTGGTCGAGCGCTTCGACCCGTTTGACGGCTACGAGCGGTTCGTGCGGCGCACCCTCGACCTCGACGCCCTCAAGGCGGCCGACGCCCACGTGCTCGTCGAGCCGATGTGGGGTTCGGGGGCCGGCTGGATCAGCCGCCTGCTGGCCGGTGGCAGGATCAAGGTCACCGAGATCCACCAGGAGCGCAACCCGTTCTTCGGGGGCGTCAACCCGGAGCCGATCCGGCCACACGTCGACGAGGCACTCGGGATGCTGGCCGGCGGCGGCTACGACCTGGGCCTGCTGCTCGACGGGGACGCGGATCGCGCGGGCGCGGCCGACGAGTCCGGCGTGTTCATCCACCAGCTCCAGGTCACGGGCCTCCTCATGTACTACCTTGCGGAGCACCGCGGCTGGCGTGACCCGGTGGTCAAGAGCGTCAACAACACATCGATGGCGGAGCGTCTCGGCGAGCACTACGGCATCGACGTCCATGAGACCGCCGTCGGGTTCAAGTACATCGGCCCGAAGATGATCGAGACCGGCGCGATGATGGGCGGGGAAGAGTCGGGCGGTTTCGGGTTCGGGATGCACCTTCCGGAGCGCGACGGGATCTACGCCGACCTGCTGCTCCTCGACCTGTTCCTGCGCGAGCGCGCCGCGGGCCGCTGGCCGGTGTCGAAGGCGATCGCCCACTTCCACGAGATCGCCGGCGCGTCCTGGTACCGCCGGATCGACGTCCACATCGACCGGGCCGCCTACGCGGAAACAAAGCGCCGACTCCTGGTCGACCTGAAGGCACAGGCGCCGACCGAGCTGGCCGGGCAGGCCGTCACGCGGACGGTGGCCCTCGACACGAACGATGGGTTCAAGTTCTTCGTCGCCGACGGCTCCTGGCTCCTGGTGCGGACTTCCGGCACCGAGCCGCTGGTGCGGGTGTACGTCGAGGCGACGTCCGCGCCGACCCGTGAGGCGATGCTCGTCGCCGGCGAGCGGCTGGTTCGCGGGTCTTGACTGACGACGGGGCGAGCGCCCGGCGCGTCGACAAGCCCTGGGGCCACGAACTCATCTGGGCACAGACCGATCGATACGTCGGCAAGGTGATCGTGATCGAAGCCGGCCGCCGCCTGTCGTTCCAGTACCACGAGCGCAAGGACGAATCCGTCTACGTGATGTCGGGTCGGCTGCGCCTGCACCTGGAGGACGACGAGGGCGTGGTCCAGCCGCTCGACCTGGACCGGGGCGACCACCGTCACATTCCGACCGGCCGACGCCACCGGTTCGAGGCCCTCGAGCGCTGCGAGCTCATCGAGGTTTCGACCAGCGAACTCGGCGACGTCGTCCGGCTCGAGGACGACTACGGTCGCGAGGGAACCTCGGCGCCCTGAGTCCGGCGATCGCGGGCCCGGGCGCCTCCAGGTGACCCGATCGGATGGGGCCGATACGCCAAATTCGGGTGACCGGCGGCCCCATCGAGGTGTACCCTTTGTGGCAGACGACCGCCATCACCGGTCGAGTGCAGGGACCGGACGGCGGCCTCAGAGGCGCCCACTGGGCGACGGAGGTTCGGCGCGATGCACAGTTCCCTGATCGGCAAGGTCGAAAAGGCAAATCGCTATGCGCGAGAGATCGATCGGATTTCGATCGATCGCCTTTCACTCACGTTTCGTGGCGACAACGACA
>JANNUK010000133.1:0-1914 GCA_031395155.1 Chloroflexota bacterium
CGCCGCTGTAGTCGACGACGTAGGTGTGCTGGGCTCCGCTGGACCAGATTCCGCCGTAGTACTGCCTGTGCCAATTGGGTTCCACGTTTTCGCCATCGTTGTATTCGACGAAGGACTGCGGTGCGCCCATCCACGTCTCGCGCGCGTACCCAACTTGCGCGTATTCGTTGTTGTTCCATCCCGCCAACATCACCCAGATCGCCACCCCGGAGTCATCGTCGGTGTTGTTCGGATCGAGGCAAAGGTTGATCGGCCGATCTCGGATCTTGCCTTTGACCGCGAACGTTTGCGCCGAGTTCGAGCGGTTACCCGTCCAGCGGTTCGCCACATTGCTGTCGCCACAACTGACCGCGGCGCTCGCGCTCGTTGGGGGCCATCCGAATGACAGAGCGATCGCGGCCGCCAGCGCGCAGCCTGCAAAGATCGATGGGCATTGCCCGCTCCGTCTCATCGAGACCTCCCCGACGGCACCAACAGGTGCTCTGAGGCTGTGAAGTTACCCCTCCCCCGGCCCAGCAGTCTAGTGGCGGATTGGCGTCACCATTGGCGTCGTGTGGATTGGCTTCGCCGCCCTTGCTCCGCGCGCGGCGCCGTCACTGGCGCCGCGTCAGTCGACGACGGTGTGGCTCTGCTCGCGCATGAACTGGGCCACGTAGTACATCGACAGGCCGGCCTTGCCGGTTGAGCCGCTCCCCTTCCAGCCGCCGAACGCCTGGATCCCCGGCCAGGCGCCGGTCGTCGCACCGACACGCCGGTTGACGTACAGGACCCCGGCCTCGATCCGATCGAGGAATTGGTGCACCTCGGCGGCATCCTCGCTGTAGACGCCGGCGGTCAGGCCGTACACGACGTCGTTCGAGAGCGCGATCGCCTCGTCCAGCGAGTCCACGGCATGGACGGCCGTGAACGGGGCGAAGAGTTCGTCGCTGAACAGGCGGTGGTCGGCCGGGAGGTTGCCGACCACGGTCGGTTCCACATAGTGGCCGCGGGCAAGGTCGCCGTCGGTGAGCCGCTCGCCGCCGATGAACACCGTCCCGTCGCGGCGGGCATCGGCGACGGCCACCTGGTGGCGATCGACCGCGCGCTGGTCGACGACCGGGCCGAGCCAGTTCTCGCGCACGAGCGGGTCGCCGATCGTCAGCGCCTCGGTCTTCTCGACCAGCAGGCGGACGAGCTCGTCGTGAACCGGACGCTCGACGTAGACCCGCGAGTTGGCCGAGCACTTCTGGCCGCCGAAGCCGAAGGCGCTGCGCATGATCCCCTCGGCCGCCTCCTCGAGGTCGGCATTGCGGGTCACGATCGCCGGGTTCTTGCCGCCCATCTCGACGATGCACGGGCGCGGCCATGCGCTCGAGAACGACTTGAAGAGGCGCATCCCGACGTCGTACGACCCCGTGAACACGATGCCGTCGATGCCGGGGTTGCTCTGGAGTTCCTGGCCGACGGTTTCGCCCGGGCCCATGACGAGATTGACGACGCCCGCCGGCACCCCGGCGTCGATGTACGCCTCGATGAGTTTGACGGCCGACAACGGCGAGGCGCTGGACGGCTTGAAGACCACGGTATTGCCGGCCATCATCGCGGCCGAGGTGGGTCCGGCCGACAGTGCGAGGGGGAAGTTGAACGGGCTGATCACGCCAAACACGCCATGCGGGCGAAGGATCGATCGGGTATGGACCGTCTCGTCACCCAGGTTCCCCATCGCGTGGTCGAAGCCGTCGTTGTCCTCCATGGTCTGGGCGTAATAGCGGATGAGGTCGGCCGACTCTTCGACCTCGCCGAGCGCCTCGAGCCGGTTCTTGCCGACTTCGAAGGCCATCAGGGCCGCGTATTCCATCTGCCGCTCCGAGATGATCTCCGCGGCGCGGCGAACCAGGTCAAGTCGCTCCTCCCAGGGCCGGTGACGCCAATCCC
>JANNUK010000424.1:0-6626 GCA_031395155.1 Chloroflexota bacterium
GGAGGTCACACCCCACTCGATTCGCCTGCGAAAGCGCCTCCTCGCGAAACACCAGCGGGAACGCGAGCGCGGCCGCGAATTCGACCGGAGCCAGGTCGAGGCCTGAACCAGGCCAACGCAGCGCGGGTCGTCCAGGGGGACATGGCGCCGGTCCGTCCTACAATCCCCGAGATGCCCATCTACCTGGATCACGCCGCCACCACGCCGCTGCGCAGCGAGGCGCTCGAGGCGATGCTGCCGTACCTCGGCGCAGAGTTCGGGAATCCCAGCTCGCCGCACGCGTATGGGCGTCGGGCGCGGGCGGCGCTCGACGAGGCCCGCGAGCGCATCGCCGCGCGCCTCAACGCGGAGCCGCGCGAGCTCGTCCTGACCGCCGGCGGCACCGAGGCGCTTAATCTCGCGATCAAGGGAGCCGCCTGGGCCGGCAAGGCGCGCGGGAATCGGTTGGTGGCCGGCCGCGTCGAGCACCATGCTGTCGGACACAGTCTGAGCCACCTTGGGCGATTTGGGTTCGAAGTGGTCGAGGTCGGCGTCGATCGGTACGGACGGGTGGACCCGGACGAGGTCGAGGCAGCCATCAACGATCGAACCACACTGGTCGCCGTCCAGCTGGCCAACAACGAGGTGGGTTCGGTCCAACCTGTCGTTGAACTGGGGCGCCGTCTCCGTGAGCGGCGGGAAATCCTGTTTCTCGTCGACGCGATCGCCGCGGCGCCGTATCTGCCGATCGACGTGGACGCTCTGGGCTGCGACATGCTCGCCATCGCGGCCCACAAGTTCGAGGGGCCCAAGGGCGCGGGTGCGCTCTACCTTCGACGCGGGACGCACATCCTCGCGCAGGAGCACGGCGGGACGCAGGAGCGCTACCGGCGCGCCGGCACGGAGGACGTTGCCGGGGCGGTCGGGATGGCGAAAGCGTTCGAGCTGGCGGTCGAGGAGCGCGACGCAACGGCGAAGAGGCTGCGCCGCCAGAGGGAGCGTCTGTGGAACGCGCTCCGTGTCGTGGAGGGCGTCGAGCTGACGGGCCACGTCAAGGATCGGCTGCCCGGGCTGCTCAGCGTCATCGTTCGAGAGGCGGATGGCGCGGCCGTCGTCATGGCGCTGGACCTTGCGGGCGTGGCCGCGTCCGTCGGCTCAGCGTGCACGACGGGATCCACCGAGCCGTCGCATGTGCTCACGGCGATGGGCTATCCCGACGACGAGGCACGCGGTTCGCTGCGCATCTCGCTTGGGCGAACGACGAGCGACACCGAGGTTGACGAGGCGGCGGCGATCATCGTCGAGGTCCTCGGGCGAGAGCGCGCCGCGGTGGCCGCATTGGCCGCCGACCCGCTTGGCCAGGGCGTGACGGCATGAGCCGGATCCTCGTCGCGATGTCGGGCGGGGTGGATTCGTCCGTTGCGGCCGCACTGCTGCACGAGCAGGGTCACGAGGTCGTCGGCGTCTGGATGCGCCTCCACGACGCGGCGGACGCGGCCTCGGAGCTCTCGAAGAGCTGCTGCTCGCTCGACGCTGCCGACGACGCGCGGCGCGTCGCCGGCCAGCTCGGCATCCCGTTCTACGTCATGAACCTTGAGCGCGAGTTCGAGGCCGGGGTCCTCCGTCCGTTCCTCGACGCCTACCTCTCGGGGGAGACGCCGAGCCCATGCATCGACTGCAACACCTACGTGAAGTTCGGGGCGCTCCTGGGACGAGCCCGCCATCGCTACGACTGCGCTGCCGTCGCGACAGGCCATTACGCGCGCCGGGACGTCGGTCCCGATGGTGGTGCCCGCCTGCTGCGCGCACGCGACGAGGACAAGGACCAGACGTATTTCCTGTACGGCCTGCGCCAGGACCAGCTGGCCGATGCCCGCTTTCCGCTGGGCGAGCTCACGAAGCCCGAGGTCCGCGACGTCGCGCGAGGCCTCGGTCTGGCCACGGCCGAGAAGCCCGAGAGCCAGGAGATCTGCTTCGTGCCCGGCGGCGACTACCGCGACGCGCTCCGTGAGCGCGCGGGGTGGGATCCGGTGCCGGGACCGATCGTCGACGCGGACGGGACCATGGTGGGAGAGCACGGCGGTTCCGCCGGGTTCACGATCGGCCAGCGGAAGGGCCTCGGGGTCGCCCTCGGCGCCCCACGGTTCGTTTCAAGGATCGATCCGCTGACGAACACGATTCAGCTCGGTAGAAGGGTGGACCTCGAGACCACGACGATCGAGCTCGAAGGGGTGACGTTCATCGGCGACGCGCCGCCGACCGGAAACACCGCCGACAGGGGGTTCGGCGCAAGCGTCCGCATCCGCCACCGCGGAGGGCTCGTTCCTGCCCGAGTCGTCGCCGCTTCGCCATCCGAGCCAGCCCGTGGCGGGCGCTGGATCGTTGAGACGGCCGAACCGGTCTGGGCGGCCTCGCCCGGACAGGCCGCCGTCCTCTATAACGGCGAAGTCGTCCTGGGTGGCGGCCGGATCGCCCGACCGGGAGCCGTCGCCGCAACCGCGGAGCCCTCGGGCCGCACCAGCGTAGCGGTCGCGTGAGCCTGGGGACGGCACCCGTCCTCGCGCTTCTCGTCGGCTCGTTCCACGCGTTCCTCTATGTGCTCATTCGCGGCACAACCGGAGGACGCCTCCCGCTGATCATCGGCGCGGCGTTCCTCGGTGCCTGGGCCGGCGATGCGCTTGGGGCCCGTCTCGGCATCGAATTCCTCCGGATCGGCGACTTCCGGCTCGCGGTTGCCTCAGTGATGGCGTGGGTCGGCATTGGTTTCGTCTCGTTGATCGTCATCCTCGGCCCGAACCGCGCGAAGGTTTGATCTGCAACATCGCCGTACCTTGGAGCAAGATGCGCCCACCAGATACATCCCGCTCCGCTCTGAGTCGCCAGCGTCACTGTCGATCTCGGGGCCGCACAGGACGCACTCAGGCATCGCGGTCAGTTCAACGCGATCGACTCCGCATCGGGCTGGAAGGTCGACTTCATCGTTCGACGGGATCGGGCACTTTCGAAAGTTGAGTTCGGGCGTCGAGTCCGGGCCGAGCTCCTTGGAAGGTCGGCCTGGATCGCGACCGCCGAAGTCGCGATCATCGCGAAGCTCGAGTGGTCCGCGGCCGTCGATTCGGAGCGGCAGCTTCACGATGTGGCGGCGATGCTCGATGTCGGAGGCGAGTCGCTCGAGCTCGGTTACGTCGATGGCTGGCTCGCCGAGCTGGGCCTCACCGAGGTCTGGAGACGAGCAGCGACACTTCGTGTGACCGACTGACCAGGCATATCGATCGGCAGGATCCGCCAGCATGAGCGTGGGCCGGGGCCCGCTCGGCTACCATTGCCGCCGATGTCGAACGAGTCGCCACAAGCGGACCGCGACCCGCGGATCACCGCGCTTCCTGCCGCCGAGATCCGCCGCCGGTTCGTCGAGTTCTTCGCCGAGCGGGGTCATGAGGTCGTGCCCAGCGCCAGTTTGGTGCCCGGTGGTGACCAGACGTTGCTCTTCACGAACAGCGGCATGGTTCAGTTCAAGGACGTCCTGACCGGCGCCGAGACCCGCTCGTACAAGCGCGCCGTCGACTACCAGCGCTGCCTGCGCGTGGCCGGCAAGCACAACGACTTCGAGGAGGTCGGCCGGACGCCGCGCCACCACACCTTGTTCGAGATGCTCGGCAACTTCAGCTTCGGTGACTACTTCAAACCGGACGCGATCCGCTGGGCCTGGGACTTCCTGACTCGCGACCTCGGGATTCCCGAAGATCGCCTCGCGGCGACCGTCTACACGACCGACGACGACGCGTATCGGATCTGGAACGAGGAGATCGGGCTCCCGCCGGAGCGGATCGCGCGATGGGGCGATTTCGCCAACGGGGATGAGAAGAACTTCTGGCGGATGGCCGACACAGGACCCGCCGGACCGTGCTCGGAGATCCACTTCGATCGTGGGATCCAGTTCAGCGAGGGCGACTTCTGCACGCCCGACCACTCGGAGCACTGCCCGCGCTGGCTCGAGATCTGGAATCTCGTTTTCATGCAGTACGAGCTGGCCCTGGATCGGTCGCTGACGCCCCTGCCGGCCCCCGGAGTCGACACCGGGCTCGGCCTGGAACGCCTGGCCAGCGTGCTCCAGCAGGCGCCATCGAACTACGACACGGACCTGTTCGCCCCGATCCACCGCCGGATGCGCGAGCTCCTCAGCCACGATCCGGACGCCTTCGAGGCTGAGCGGTTCAGCTACCAGGTCATCGCCGACCATGCCCGCGCCGTGACGTTCCTGGCGGCCGACGGCGTGCTGCCGGCGAACGAGGGCCGCGGCTACGTCCTCCGCAAGATCATGCGCCGCGCCGTGCGCCACGGTCGTCTGCTCGGGCGCCGTGAGCCGTTCATGGCCGAGATCGCGCAGGTCGTCATCGATACGATGGGCGAGGCTTACCCGCACCTGGTGGAGCGCCGCGACGAGGTCGTTGGCGCGATCATCCGCGAAGAGGCGCAGTTCACCCGAACACTCGATGCGGGGTCCCGGCTTCTCGACGATGAAGTCCTGCGGATCAAGCAGGATCGCGTTCCTGTCGCCGGAATGGCGGTTATCGTACCCAACCATGATCGGGTCGTCGGGCGCCGGCCGGAGGAGCTGCCGTCCGACGCTCTGCTCCTTCCCGGAGCGGTCGCGTTCAAGCTGCACGACACGTTCGGATTCCCGGTAGACCTCACAATCGAGCTCGCGGCGGAGTACGGGATCGGCGTGGACCGACCCGGGTTCGAGGCCGCGCTCTCCGAGCAGCGTGAGCGCAGCCGTTCGGGTGCCAGGGCGGCCCTGCGCAGCCAGGCCGAGCTCGGCGCGCTGTACCAGTCGATCCTGGGGCGCGCGGGCGACAGCCAGTTCGTCGGCTACGAGACCACGAGGGTCGACGACGCCCGGATCGTGGCGATCCTCCGCGACGGCATGGAGTACGAGGAGTTGAAGGCTGTCGATGAGGTCGAGCTGCGCGCCGAGGCCGGCGCGAGCGCCGAGATCGTGCTCGACCGCACGCCGTTCTATGCCGAGGGCGGCGGCCAGGTCGGCGACCGGGGCGTGCTCCTGACGGGCGACGACGTCCTGTTTGAAGTCGACGACACCCAGCGACCTGCCGGCGGGCTGATCGTCCATCGCGGCACCCTGCGCGGCGCGGTCAAGGTCGGTCAGACGGTCGTCGCCGCGGTGGACGCCGACCGGCGAGCGCACACGGTGCGCAACCACACCGGCACGCATGTCCTGCACCGCGCGCTGCGCAACGTGGTCGGTGAGCGCGCCCGACAGGCTGGTTCGCTGGTGACGCCGGAGTACCTTCGCTTTGACTTCCCGTTCGATCGGGGCCTCACGGACGACGAGAAACGGGCGATCGAGGACGAGGCGCGGCAGATCATCCGCGAGGACCGGCCCGTCAGCATCGAGTACATGGACATGCCAACGGCGATCGAACGCGGTGCGGACGCCTTCTTCGACGAGAAGTACGGCGAAACCGTCCGAACGATCCGGGTCGCCGACTACAGCTTCGAGCTGTGCGGCGGCACCCACTGCCGCGCGTCCGGGCAGATCGGAGGCTTCGTCATCACCGGCGAGCGGAGCATCGGCTCGGGGATGCGCCGGATCGAGGCCCTCACCGGCGCGGCCGCGGATGCGTACCTCCGGGCGCGCTCCGACGCGCTCGAGGCGACCGCCGCTGCGCTCGGCGCCCAGAACACCGACGGGGTCCCCGAGCGGATCGCGGCGCTCCAGGCCGAACTCAAGGAGGCGAAGGGGCGCCTCCGCGATGGCGGGCGAGCGGGCGGGAGCCTGCCGCGGCCCGGCCAGCTGGTCGCCGCCGCCGAGCTGATCGGCGATGCCCGTCTCGTCGCTCACGGCGGGCCCTACGAGTCAATCGATGCGCTCAAGGCGACCGCGAAGACGATCAGCGGCGTGCTCGGGGACGGCGTCGTCGTTCTTGCCATGGACGCCGAGGAGCCCCAGGTGTTCGTGACCGTCAGCGCGGATCTTGTCGCCCGCGGCCTGAGCGCCGGCGACCTCGTCCGGGCCGCGGTTGCGCCCCTCGAGGGCAAGGGCGGTGGGCGGCCGGAGATGGCGCAGGGCAAGGGCAGCCGCCGCGAGGGCATCCCCGCGGCGCTGGAGGCCGTGCGGAGCGCCGTGCGGGAGGCGCTGGGAAACGGGGCATGACCGCCCGATGACGTTCCTCAAGCGATTCTGGCCCCGCGAGCGGGCCGAACACCTCACGGCCTGTACCGCGCTCGACATCGGTACCGAGTTCGCCAAGGCGCTCGTGTTCGACATCGATCCCGACGGACGCGGCACGGTCCGGGGTGTCGGCCGCAAGCGCCAGGGCCTCGCCCACATGCAGTCGGGCACAGTCGCCGACATCGCCGCCGTCGTCGACAACTGCGCCGTCGCGCTCCAGGAAGCCGAGGAGATGGCCGGTTTCCGACCGACCCAGGTGGTGATCGGGATTGCCGGGGAACTGGTGAAGGGCTTCACCACGACGCACACGCAGGAGCGCAAGAAGCCCGACGTGACGATCACGGACGCCGAAGTCCAGAAGCTCATCGACACCGTTCAGGTCGAGGCGCTCACCGAGGCCAGGCGGGCGATCACGTGGGAGACCGGACTACCGAACGTCGACGTCAGGCTGGTT
>JANNUK010000447.1:0-2086 GCA_031395155.1 Chloroflexota bacterium
GTTCTGGCTGGACCAGGTGAGCCTCCATGAGGTCCGGGGGTACACTCCCAGAGAGGTAGCGCGGATCAGACGGATCGTCGCCGCGAGCCGCGAGCTGCTGTTGAGGCGATGGCATGAGTTCTTCGATCCGGGCCTCGAATAGTCGCCCAACCGCCACGGCCGCCGAGGTGACCGCCGGCCGGCTCCACGTGACCCTGACCGACGGTCGCGAAATCATCGTTCCTGTCGGCTGGTTCGATTGGCTCGCGCAGGCCACGGAGGCGCAGCGATCCGACCTCGAACTGATCGAGGGGGGCGAGGGCATCTGGTGGGAGCAACTCGACGACGGCGTGTCCGTTCCAGGCCTTCTCGGCCAGCCGCACGTCTGAGCAACAAGCAGCCGTCGCCCGCCCACGGTGCTAGCGATCGAGGTCAGGCCTCGGCAGCCCGACGTGCGTCGGCGATCGTGTCGCGGGCTTCGGCGACCGCCATGCGGACGATCTCGGCCGCGGCGTCGGCGTCGGGCTGGCCGAGCAGGACCGTCTCGGCCCGACCGTAGGCGGCGAGGGTCAGGCGGACGAGGCGCTCCGGCTCGTTCGGCACGCGCCCCAGCATCGCCAGGGTCTTTTCCACCTGGATCGTGTGCTCCCGGAGGTGACTGGACCAGCGCCCGAATCGGAATGAGATCGGGACGGCAAAGCCCGACCATCTGGCTCCATGACCCAGGCGGTCCTCCGGCATGCCCGCCAGGCGCTCCACCGACAGGTCGACGATGTTGTCGAGTCGAGAGCTGATCTCGTCGATTGATCCCTCCTGCTCGGCGCCATCCTCGTCGGGCGGGTCTGCCCAGAAGGCATCGCCGACGCTCGGCGGCAGGTCAGGGTCGTCGAGCGCAAACCCTTGCTCCTGCCACCAGGCGGTCGACCAGCCGTATGAGCGCTGACCGTAGACGATATGGCCGAGCGTTCGTCGGATCGACCATTCGCCGCCTCCCGGGTCGGCGTCGATCTCGGCTTCCGACAGCGGGGCGAGGAGGCCGTGGAGATCCCAGCGCGCCGCACCGGACGGAGCGATGAGGGCGGCCGCCAGTCCACCATCCCCTCCCCCGGTCCGCAGGCTTCGCGAAGCGTCGACCTCGGCTCGCTCGAGGAGCTCGTGGAGCCGATAAACGCCGTATCGCACGTCCCCCTCGCCCCCGCCGATCCACGGCCACTCGCGCTCGAGCGCCACCTCGGTGATGGCGAGGATGTCGGCCACGATCGCGGCGAGGTCGGCCCGGGCGCCGTGGATGGCGTCGGGCAGCGGGCGCGCCCAGCTCGGATCGGTGTGGCGCAGGAGCGGGGCATCGGAGGGCGAGGTGGACATCCTCGGAGTGTATCGCCTCGCCGTTCGGGCGACCGCGACGGGTGGCGATGATCGACGATCGGCCGTCGTCGTCCCTTATCATCGGGCGATATAGCGTGATACGGAGGAGTCAAAATGACCTCGCGATCGAGTCGGGCGGTTCTCTGGGTCGGGGCGACGATCGTCGGTCTCGCCGGCGGCGGGTTCGTGCTCCACTTCCCGGGCAGTTTCGGGGACGTGCTGAGCTGGCAGGTCGGTGCGCTGGTCTTCGGCGCCATCCTCGGAGCGATGACGGGCGTGGTGGTGGGGATCGTTCAGTGGGCCGCCCTGCGACTGCATCGCCGTGAGGGTGGCCGGCTGCTGCTGTGGATGGCCGTCACGATCGGTGTGACCCATGCGCTGAACGACGGCGGGCCGACGTCGATCGGGATCGCGGCCGTTTCGCTTCTCGCCGGCCTGGGTGCCGGTGTCGCCTTCGCAATCCTCTATCGCGACCAGCGCCTGGCGGTGATCGGTGGTGCCGGGTGGACCGTCGGCTTGATCGCTGCGAACCTCGTTACGGCGTGGCTTGGATTGCCGTGGGAGGAGACGCCGGTCGGGTGGGCAACGGACCACGCCGTGGACGGCGTCGTCGTTGGGCTCGTCTGGGGCACGGTCACGGCGGCGGCCGGCATGTTGGACCGGCTTCGCTAATGGCAAGCCTCGGTGCTCGCGATCGGCTCCTGCTCCGGGGCGGCGTGCTGGGGCCGGTCCTGTTCGTCGC
>JANNUK010000482.1:0-1638 GCA_031395155.1 Chloroflexota bacterium
TGCCCGACGACTTCTACGACCAGACACCCGACGGGAACGTCCTGGCGACCGAGGCGGTGATGAACACGATCCGCACCGCCGACATGCTGTTCGATCAGATCGGGCGACTCCTCCGTCCGCTCAACGTCAGCGCCGCGGGCGGTCTCGTCCTCGGGATCCTCCGCGACCACGGGCAGATGTCTCCGTCCGAGCTTGGTGAACGGCTCATCGTCACCCGCGCCACGGTGACTGGCCTCCTCGATTCGCTCGAACAGCGCGGGTTCGTCCGCCGTTCCGCGAATCCGGCCGACCGCCGGAGTCTGGTCGTCCAGATCACGCCAGCGGGGCTCGCCGTCCTCCAGGAGCTCCGGACAATCGTTCATCGCAACGAGAAGGCCTGGTTGGACGGCTTCTCTGAGCCGGACCTGCGGTCGTACATCGAGCAGCTGCACCGGATTCAGGACGGTGTCGCCGCGGTGTCCGAAGGTGGCAGCTAACGGCCGTATCCCTCAGAGTCCTCGGCGGCTCAACCAGCGCGTGACCGTCCTCCGAAACCCGCCTTAACCGTCGACCAGTTTCGCGAGGTTGGCAACATGGCCACCCATCCGAACAAGGGGCCCCGAGGTGCGACCCACCCACCTGACGCTACGCTTCGCCGGCCCGCTCGTCCACTGGCGATGGCTTCCGGATCAAGGCGATCGCACGGCACGGCGAACGAAAGCCGCCCCCGATGCCGTCGCGGTTAGCGTGGTCGCTCCTCTGGCCGCGCCGCCTCGGAACGTCGGGCCGCGCCTCATCAAAGGCAAGGGCTCCCGGTGGCGGTATGGCCGGGGACGACAGCCGAGTTTCGGTGGATCCGGACTAACGCAGACGTCAATCCCTGCTCTCGAAGAGCAGGGTGTCGAGACCACGTGTCAACCCGATGCGCCCGAGCACGAGGCGGACCGCGAGGAGCGTTCCCGACACATAGGGTGTGGCCGAAAGGCCGGCGTCGTGGCGGATCGTCAGCCGTTCGTCGGGAAGGCCGAAAATGACTTCGGTGGAAACCGAGAAGCTCGGTGGCCGTATTGAGTGCACCGGGAGGCCGGCGACTGTCGCCCCGCGTGCCTCCCGCAGCGCGTCGATCTCGTCCAATTGGCGTTCAACGACCGGCGCCCGCACCTGGGCGAGTCGTTCGGCGAGCTCACGCGCGGTCCCGCTTGGCGAGTCGGCCTTCGTCGCGCTCGCGTAATCGATGATCTCGGCCTGCGGGAGGTGGCGAGCCACGAGCATCGCGGCAGCCTGCGCCATTGCAGCAGTGATCGAGAAGTTGCCGGAGGAGATCACGCCGACGGCGTGCACACGTGCCGCCGCGTCGATTTCCGCGTAGTCGGCCGCGGTCGGGCCCGAGGCGCCGATCACGACCGCGACGCCGCGCCCGATCGCGGCAAGGGTGTTCGACTTCACGGTGGTATGCGAGGTGTATTCGATCAGGACGTCGACGCCATCGAGCGCTTCGTCAACGGAGCCGTGGACGGGCACGTCCAGCGCCGCGCCGCCCAACGCCCTGCCGAGGTCCACGCCGGCGGCCGAGCGTGCAACTTCGGAACGCAGGACCAGGTCATCGGCCTCGAGGAACGTCGGGTGCGGAAGCACGATGTGGGCGAGCCGCGCGGTGTC
>JANNUK010000497.1:0-9723 GCA_031395155.1 Chloroflexota bacterium
GTCCGATGGCACCGCAAAAGCGGAAATAGGGTGGATCAGTCTCCCGTCCGACGATGCATACTGGCCGCACCGGTACCCGCCACCGGGCGAACGAACCTGAGAGGGCCAACCAGCCATGTCGCGTTCCACTCGCTTCCGCACGATCCTCGTCGCCGGCCTGGCGCTGGCACTGATCCTTCCCGCCGCCGCCTCAGCATCCCACTCCTGGGGGAGCTACCACTGGGCACGCCAGTCGAATCCGTTCACCCTGAAGCTGGGCGATAACGTGACTCCGGCATGGGATACGTATCTCGGAACAACCTCGGCTGATTGGAGCGTGTCGACCGTGCTGGATACGACGATCGAGCCCGGTGGCACGACGGGCCGGAGGTGTCGCGCGACGACCGGTCGGGTCGAGGTCTGCAACGCCTCGTACGGCAACAACGGGTGGCTCGGCCTTGCCTCGATCAGCGTGAGCGGCAGTCACATCACGAAGGCGTACGTCAAGCTCAACGACACCTACTTCAACACCGCGGCGTACAACACCCCCGCGTGGCGGAACCTGGTCATGTGCCAGGAAGTCGGGCACACCTTCGGGCTCGGTCATACCGATGAGAACTTCGGCAATGACAATGGCGGGACGTGTATGGATTACACGAGCGACCCGGACGGCCCGCTGTCGAATGAGCACCCGAACCAGCACGATTTCGACCAGCTCGCGAGCATCTACGCCGACCTCGACAGCACGACGACCGTCGGCGCCAGTGCTCCATCCGGCCCCGGCGGGGGCAATGGCGCCTCAGAAGCGGCTTCAAGCGGCTGGGGTCGCCTGGTCGCCACGACGAACGGTGGACGCGGCGGCGTTTACCTCCTCGATCTGGGCAACGGCCAGCTGGTCGTGACCCACGTGTTCTGGGCGCGCTGACCGCCCGTCGTCCCCTCGGGGGATGTCCGCGGGCGGGTCTCGACCGACCTCTCCGGTCAGCCTCCGCTCGATGAAAGTCGTGGCGTGGTCGACGAGGCCAATCGCTCCTCGAACCGCCGTGCCGCCGCATCGAGCTTCTCGAGGTGCTCGGCAAGGCGCCGCCGAGCCTCTTCGGCTGCGGCGTCGAGACCAGTCAGTTCGAAGATCTTCCAGTGGCGGATCACCGGCATCAGGACCTCCTCGCGATGGACGCGCAGGTCGTAAATGCCGGCCCTGGCGATCTGGGCGGCCTTGCGCACGAAGCCCGGGATCCCCGCGCCGGGCATCTTGAAGCGCAGGACCTCGTCGACGATCGCGCAAACCGCGGCCGAGGGCTGGAGCTTCAGTGCCGCCGACAGGATGTCGCGGTAGAAGACCATGTGCAGGTTCTCATCGGCGGCGATCCGGACCATGATCCGATCGGCCACCGGATCGTCCGAGTAGCGGCCGGTATTGCGATGCGCGATCCTCGTCGCCAGTTCCTGGAACGTGACGTACGCGAGGCCGTGCAGCGTGTCCGGCGAGTCCAGCTCATAGCCCTGCTGGAGCTGGGCCATGCGGCCGCGTTCGAGCGCGATCGGATCGATGTTGCGGGTGACGGTCAGATAGTCGCGCAGGACGATCGCGTGACGGCCTTCTTCCGCCGTCCAACGGCCGACCCAGTTGATCCATGCGCCGTCACCATGGCCGAACATCCCGTGGATGAGGCGATGGTAGCTCGGCAGATTGTCCTCGGTCAGCAGGCCGATCTCGAAGGAGGTCTGGGCGACGCCGGTCAGCCGGGGCTGGTCCGGGGTCCACGGCTCCTTGTCGAAGTCGCGGCCGAGGCGGTACGGGATGAAGTCGTGCGGGAACCATTCCTGGGCGACCGCGGCGTGGCGGTCGTAGAGCCGGCCGGCCTCCGGCTCGAGTTCGATCAGAAGGCCCCGCTCGTCATAGCCGGGGGTGGGGGAGGTCATGCACGCAGCCTACCTGCGATGGCGCCCTCCCGCACAAAAGCCGGTGCATGGCTGCACGGGACGCGGCAGCCTACTGGGCGACCCCGGCGGCGATGAGTGTCGTGATGGTCGCGTCGGGGATGGCTCCCGGACCGCCAAGGGCCACGAATGTGCCGGGTGCCAGCCGGACGATCTCAAGGGCGACGAACGCACCGACCAATGCCGAGCCCGGGCGGGCGAGCAGGATCGGAGCGCCGAGCACCCCGCCGGCGAGGGCGTCGGGGAAGTTGGTTCCGGTCGCAAGGAAAAGCGCGGCGGCACCGCTCGGGTTGACTGCGGCGCTCACCGCGGCCGCCGTTTCATACCGGTCGCTGCCGGCCAGTCGAGCAACGTCGGGGGCCCAGGCCGCCAGCGCGGCAAGCACAGCATCGTCCACGACCGATGGACCGCCCAGAACGCGGATGGCGAGCGGTTGCAGTCGGGTCAGCTCAGCCGCGACGGCCTCGGGGATCTGATCGCCCGGCACCAGAAGCACAGGGCCGCCCAGCCGCGCTCCGGCGGCCGCTCCGACGAGCGCGTCGGGGAAGCTGCGTCCCGTGGCGATGAAGACGATCGGGACGGCAGGTTCGAATGCAAGCGCCGAGGTGGCCGCAGCCGTCGCATAGCGGTCCGCGCCGGACACCCGGGACACGTCGGGCGCGAACGTCGCGAGTGCGGCAACGACCGCGTCGCCGACGGCGCCGGTCCCGCCGAGGACGATGATCCTGGCCGGAGCCAGGCGCGACAGTTCCGCGGCAACCACCGCAGGAATTTCGTCGGGCCGCACCAGGAGGACCGGGCCCCCAAGGCGTGCAGCCGCCGGGCCGGCGGCGAGCGCGTCGGGGAAATCGAGGCCCGTGGCGACAAAGACGACGGGCACGCCCGGGGCATGAATCTGTTCGCTGATGGACGCGGCGGTCGCGAAGCGGTCGTTGCCGAACCAGCGCCCGGCATCGGTGATCGTCAACCCCGGATCCAGGTACGTGCGAAGGATGTCGTCCCGGGCTAGGCCGTCGATGGCGCACTGGCGCACGCCCTTCTGGGCCAGACGTGTTCGGCCCGCCGTCGCATCGGCGCCGCACACGCTGCTGACGCCGGGTCCGTAGCCGCTGAGGAACATCAGACCGTTCTTGCGCATCGTGATCGGCCACGTGGCCTCGACCGCGGCAAGGTGGTTCGCCGCCGGAACGCGGGCAGGATCGTAGAGCTGGTCATCGGTGTCGTCGCGGACGTCGTAGCACTCACCCGCGGCCGTCACGTACGTGGATCGGTTCACGATCGCGTGGTACCAGCCGTACTGCTTGACTGCGATGGCTCCGGCCTGGAGCGCGGCCGCCGGGTAGGTCGACGGCCATTCCCACGACAGCACGTTCTCGACGTAGGTTCGAAATTGAACGATGTCGACGGTGTCGGTGGCGTGCCGGTAGACCCGGATCGTCGGCGGTGCCGCGTACGTTGTCGTCCACTTGGCGCACGTCACGGCTGCGGAGGCGATCGGAACCGTGGCGGGCTGCGCCGCCGTCGTCACGAACGCGGACACGGCAAGAACGGTCGCCAGCAGGGCGACGCGCAATGGTCGATGCATCACCGTGGGACCCTACGGATCGAGGGGGCCCCTGGTCCATGCCCCGTGGGTCCTGGGACCTTCGGAGCGAAGGTCCGCCCGCCGGCCTCTCGGCCGCGGGCTATCCTGAGCGCCTCATGCGACGATTCCTCCTGTGGTGTGCCTCGAACCCGTGGATGCGGGCCAACATGCCGCGGCTCTGGTTCGTTCGGGCGTCGGTCCGCCGGTTCATGCCGGGCGAAACGCTGGCCGCCGCCGTCGGCGCGGCCGAGCGATTCCGGGTCGACGCGATCGGAACGCTGTTCACGCGTCTCGGCGAGAACCTGACCGAGCTTTCCGAGGCCGACAAGGTCGCCGAGCACTACGTCGGGGTCCTGGACGAGATCGCGGCACGGGGCCTGGATGCCGAGATCTCCGTCAAGCCCACGCAGCTGGGTCTCGACATCGATTCCGAGGCCACGTTCGTCCATTGCGACCGCCTGTGCGCCCATGCCGCAGGGCTTCCCGGAGGCGGCACGGTCTGGATCGATATGGAGTCGAGCGTCTATGTCGACGAGACGCTGGGCCTGTACGTCCGCTTGCGCGAGCACCACCCGAACGTGGGCATCTGCCTCCAGGCCTATCTCCATCGCACGACGGCCGATATCGAGCGGCTCCTGCCCCTGGGACCGTCGGTGCGCCTGGTCAAGGGTGCCTATAGCGAACCGCCCTCCGTGGCCGCGCAGTCACGCGCCGACGTGGATGCCAACTACCTGGCGCACGCGGTGGCGCTCATCGTGAAGGGGCACGCGACGGGCACCCGGGTTGGCCTCGGGACCCACGACGTGGCCCTCATCAAGCGGATCGCGGGCGAGGCGGCCACGGCGGGGATCGGTCGAGACGCCTTCGAGGTCCAGATGCTCTACGGGATTCGCGAGGACGAGCTGCGCCGGCTCCGGGAGAACGGCCATGTGGTTCGCAGCCTCATCGCGTATGGCACGCACTGGTATCCGTGGTATCTGCGCCGCCTCGCGGAGCGGCCGGCCAACATCCTGTTCGTCGCCCGCCAGTTCGTGCCGCGCCTGCGCCCGCAGCGGGCCGGATCGGGCAACAGGGGCGGCGGGAGCTCGGCCAGCGGCTGAACGAGCGGCCTCAGGCGTCCGGGCTGACGACGTCGCCCATCCACCCGTTTTCGATCGCCGCGTCGAGGTCGTGTCGCGTCGGCGATACTGGGCGCATGACGGAGGCGCGCCGCACCCGCACCGAGACCGACTCGATGGGCCCGATCGAGGTTCCCGCCGAGCACCACTGGGGCGCCCAGACCCAGCGCTCGCTCCACCACTTCGATGTCGGGCGAGATCCGATGCCGACGAAGATCGTGTGGGCATTCGGGATGCTCAAGCGAGCGGCCGCGGAGGTCAATGCCGATCTTGGCGTGCTGGAGCCCGCCAAACGTGACCTCATCGTTGCCGCAGCCGACGAGGTGGCTTCCGGCGCCCTCGCCGCCGAGTTCCCGCTGAGGGTCTGGCAGACGGGCAGCGGGACCCAAACGAACATGAACGTGAACGAGGTCATCGCGTCGCGGGCAAACGAGGCGGCAACCGGGACCCGCGGCGGCAAGTCACCCGTGCACCCCAATGACGACGTGAACCGGAGCCAGTCCTCCAACGACACGTTCCCGACGGCGCTGCACGTTGCCGCCGCCGCGGCGCTGACGTCCGAGCTCCTGCCGTCGGTCCGAGCCCTGCGCGATGCCCTCGACGCGAAGCGCGAGGCGTTCGACGTGATCGTAAAGATCGGCCGGACCCATCTCCAGGATGCCGTGCCGCTCACGCTTGGACAGGAGTTCAGCGGCTACGTCGCCCAGCTCGATGGCGGTATCGCGCGGATCGAGGCCGCACTGCCCGGCCTGTGCGAGATTGCGCTCGGAGGCACGGCCGTCGGGACCGGCCTCAACAGCCATCCGGAATTCGGCGCACGGGTCGCGACCAGGATCGCCGACCTGACCGGGCTCCCGATCGTGACGGCACCGAACAAGTTCGCGGCGCTCGCCGGCCAGGAGGCCACGGTCCACGCGTCGGCGACTCTGCGCGGGCTTGCCGCGAGCCTGATGAAGATCGCCAACGACATCCGCTGGCTGGGCTCCGGCCCCCGGGCCGGCCTCGGTGAGCTGCGCCTGCCGGAGAACGAACCCGGCTCATCGATCATGCCCGGCAAGGTGAATCCGACCCAGAGCGAGATGCTGACGATGGTCTGCGTCCAGGTCATGGGCTACGACGCGGCGATCGGGATAGCTGGATCGCAGGGCAACTTCGAGTTGAACGTGTTCAAGCCGGTCATCGCCCTCGACCTGCTCCACGCGATCGAGTTGCTGACAGACGGCTGCCGGTCCTTCCGTGAGCACTGCGTCGAGGGTCTCGAGGCCGATCTCGTCCGGATCGGCGCCAATGTGTCCGGCTCCCTCATGCTCGTGACGGCGCTGGCGCCGCACATCGGCTACGACCGGGCCGCCGAGATCGCCAAGAAGGCCCATCACGATGGCACGACGTTGCGCGAAGCCGCCGTGGCCCTCGGCCATGTCAGCGGCGACGACTTCGATGCATGGGTGCGCCCCGACGCGATGACCCGCCCCCAGTCGGCTGACTGAACCGGCCAGTCGTCATGGTGTCGGCCAGGTGACGCCCCGGCCGCGCCTGGCACGACTCACGCGCGTCATCTCACGAGACGCTGCACCCGACCGGGCACCGACCCGCGCCCGGGCGCCCAGATGACCCTCAGACGGTCGGCCATTCGCTCGTCATCGTCGTCGCGTGCATCGATGATCCAGCTAGAGATCGCCGACGAGGGAACCCCCGCCGGTCGCGAGAGGAGACCCGAGATGAACGACTACATGCAGATGCACATCGCGCAGGACCGTATCCGGGAGCGTTTGGCCGAGGCGCAGCGCGAGCGACTCGTTCGGTCGGCACGAGCCGCCCAGCCTCGTCCGATCGAGTTTCACGGCTCCACCGGCTCGCTGGGCAGCCTGGTGATCCGTCCCCTCAAGAACGCGCTGAACGCCATTGGCCACGCCGTCCATCCGGTCGCGAAGCTCGGCGAAGGCACCGCCCACGCCTGACTCAACCCCTGGCCGCCTCCTCGCCGCTCGACGATCAACTTCGTCGGGCGGCGAATTGCTGTCTCGCGCCTGCCGACACGCGGTAGGATGCGCGAACGGGCCCATCCCAGGGACCGACCGAGCTGGAGGCTCCGCGCCGACGGATGGCAGGCACGCTCGACCGCGAGATCGCCGGTGATGCCCTGCGCAGGTGCGCTTTGTTCGCCCGGGTGACGGACGAAAGCCTGGATGCCTGCATCGCAAGCCTGCGGTCGCGGCGCTACCGGCGTGGTGAGACGATTTTCCACCAGGGAGATCCGGGCGATTCGCTCTACATCGTTGCCGCAGGGTCGGTCAAGATCGTGCTGCCTGATCCGGCCGGTGAGGAGGAGGCGATCATCGCAACACTCGGAAAGGGCGATTTCTTCGGGGAGCTGGCGATCCTCGACGGCGCGCCGCACTCGGCGTCGATCGTGGCCCTCGAGCCGACGGAGACCCTCGTCCTGCATCGAGAGCTATTCGAACAGCTGATCGACACGGACCGCTCGTTGCGCCAGGCGCTGTTCGCCGGCCTGACCGGGGAGCTGCGTCGCCTGACCGGGCATGTCGAGGAGCTCCACTTCCTGGATCTACCCGGCCGTCTCGCCCGCAAGCTCGTCCAGATGGCCGAAGAAGCGAATGGGGCCGGAGGCGGGCCGGTGACACTCAATTGGCCGTACACGCAGTCGGAACTCGCGGCGATGATCGGCGGCACGCGCCAGACCGTGAATCGCCTGCTCGCCGACCTTGTCGACCAGGAACTCATCCGCATCGACAGGGAGACGATCACGATTCCGGACCTCGCCAGACTCGCCAGGTCCGCCGAGCGGTGATCGGCCGGTGACCCCCCGGGAGCGGGGCCCGGATTTTTCCGCCGCCGCCCTCGATGCGCTCCGATCCATCGCCCTGCGCGCCGAGGGAGCCCGGCGCCTCACCCCCGGCGCCGGAGAGAGCGTCCTGCGTTCGGTAGTCGACGCCACTGTCGCGTTGTTCCAGGCCGAGGCCGCGTCGATCGCGCTGTACGACGCGTCGACCGATCGGCTGGTCTTCCGGGTGGCCGCCGGCGTCCAGGGCCAGGGGGTCGTGGGTCTGGCCGTTCCACCGGATCAGGGCCTGGTGGGCTACGTGTACACCTCTGGCCAGGCCCTTGCCATCTCGGATGTTCGCGCCGATCCCCGCTTCGGGCGCGCCTTCGCGGAATCTACTCAGTACGTGCCCCGCTCCATCGTGGCCGTCCCGCTCGCGGACGATCAAGGCACGATCGGCGTGCTCGAGGTCCTCGACAAACGAGACGAGGCGGCCTTCTCGCTCCGCGACATCGAACTCGCCTCGGTGTTTGCGCGGCAAGCGGCCGTGGCGATCAGTGCGACCCGCGTCGAGCGCGATGTCAGCGCGCTCCTCGCGTCGGTGCTGACCGGCCTGCTCCAGCCGACCGACGGGGACGACGCCGAGGCGCAGACGGCAAGTGCTGCTCCCCTCGTCGACGAGCTCGTCGCCGCCGCAACGGCGGAACTCGGTCGGGAAGATCTCTCGCACCTGTGGGCCCTGGTGGAGCAGGTGGCCCGCGTCAGGGCCGCGGCCCCTGACCAGCTGGCGCTCGTTGCCGACCTCCTGGCCGTGCTGGCCGGCCACGCCGAGCGCGACCGCGCCGCTCGTTTCGGCCGGCAGCGTCGGTCACGGTGAGGGTCGCGGTCGGCTGCCTGCGATGAGTGATCAGGATCTCGAGCTCCCGGCCTGGAGCGAGCCGTTCGCGGCGCGCAATCGCGCTGGGCTCGTCCACGTTGCGCCGCTCGGGCGGGTAAGCCGCGAGGTCGCCTGGGGCAATGGCGATGGGTCCGGCGTGACGGTGGCGATCATCGATTCAGGCGTCGAGCGCGATCACCCGGCCGTCGGCGGACGGCTGGTTCGCAGCATGAAGGTGGAGGTCGACGAGGAGGGAGAGCCGAACGTCGTTGAGGACGCCGAGCCGATCGATGTGGTCGGCCACGGGACGGCGTGTGCCGGGATCATCCATTCGCTCGCCCCCGCCGCAGAGTTCGTTTCGATTCGGGTTCTGGGCCCGGACAACCGCGGTAAGGGTGCAGTGTTTGCGGCCGGCCTGGACTGGGCGATCGAACAGGGAGCCTCGGTCGTCAACCTGTCGCTGTCGTCGAAGAGCGACGCCCTGTTCGGGATCTTCCACGAGCTGGCCGATGCGGCCTACTTTGCGAACGTCCTGCTCGTGTCGGCCGCCAACAACGTCCCCGGCAAGAGCTATCCATCGCTCTTCGCGTCAGTCGTCTCGGTGGCGGCGCACGATGTGCCGGACCCGCTGACCTACTTCTACAACCCGTCGCCGCCCGTGGAGTTCGGTGCGTTCGGACTCGACGTCGACGTTGCCTGGAAGGACGGCAAGCGGATCGTGGCGACGGGCAACAGCTTCGCGGCCCCGCACATCGCGGGGTTCGCGGCCCGGATCCGCGCACGCCACCCCCGCATCACCCCGTTCGAGGTCAAGGCGTTGCTGGCAGCCACGGCGGACAACGCTCGCGACGCCTGACGCCCCGGGGAATCAACAAAGCGCCCACCGAACGGGCGGGCGCCTTGTCTCGAGTGGGAGCGACGTCGGCTACTTGACCTTCATCCGATGGCCCTCGACGTCGTCGTCAGACTCGTCGATCTTGCGCTTCGCGCTGAAGCCGTGGCCCTCGGTGTCGTCCTCGGACCCGTCGACCTTGCGCTTCGCGCTGAAGCCGTGGCCCTCGGTGTCGTCCTCGGAGTTCTTCATCATGATGCCCTCGCGGGGCCCTGGCTTCTCGTGATGGGACATGGCAGCCTCCGTTCGTAGTGCCCGTGGGCCCGCTCCCCAGGCGGCTCGATCCACTAGGTGGTAGCGACAGCCTACCCCGGGGCGACTTCCGAGACAAACCACTCCGGACTAGCGGACGGTCGCCTATGCGACACCCGGGCGGTCAGGACGCGGACCGCCCTCGGCTTGCGACGGCTCCCCGGCGCAGCCCCAGGAGGCGCGGACCGAGCCATGGACCGCCGGTGGCGATGAGTTCCTGGAAGTCCGTTGCGTCGAGCGCGAGAACAATCCCGTCATCGAGGGCCGTGACCGTGGCCGAGCGCGGTCGTCCGGTCA
>JANNUK010000509.1:0-6440 GCA_031395155.1 Chloroflexota bacterium
CCGACCTTCCGCCCATTCGTCTCCCCGCCATCCTGCGCAGCGAGGACGACCCGTTGGATATCCTTTTTGGGATCCCACTCTTGGGCGATTGCGCCCGAAACCTCGGTGAGTGCGGTAATGCGCTCGCGATCGGCCTGGCCAACGGGCTCATCATCGCCCTCATCGCGATGGGCTACACCCTCGTCTACGGCATCCTCAAGCTCATCAATTTCGCCAATGGCGACATCTTCATGCTGGGGACGGTGCTCACCTTCTTCGGGGTGGGCCTGCTCGGCCTGAACGAACAATCGGCGCCGCTGACCGTGTTCCTCGGGCTGCTCGCGATCCTCCTCGTGATCATGGTGATCACCGCCGGGCTCAACGCCTCGATCGAGCGGGTCGCCTACCGGCCGCTGCGCAACGCACCGAGCCTGGCGACGCTGATTTCCGCGATCGGGATGTCGTTCGTCCTCCAGAACGTCGGCCAGATCCTGCTCGGCCCGTCGCCGAAGTCGCTGCCCAAGCTCCTCTCGACCGAGCCCGTCCTCCAGTTCGGCACCGTCACCATCACCTTCTCGATGGTCTTCGTTGCAGCCGTGACGATCCCACTCCTCGTCGGCCTGGTCTGGTTCGTCAAGAACACCAAGCAGGGCAAGGCGATGCGCGCGACATCGCAGGATCGCGGTGCCGCGGGCCTCATGGGTATCGACGTCAACCGGACGATCAGCACGACGTTCCTCCTCGCGGGCGCGCTGGCCGGCGGTGCGGGACTCGTCGTCGCGCTGTACCTCGGCAACGCCTGGTGGTTCTTCGGCTTCCCGTTCGGCCTGCTCGCGTTTACCGCGGCGGTGTTCGGGGGGATCGGCAACATCACCGGCGCGGCGCTCGGCGGCATCCTGCTCGGCCTGGTCAAGGCGATGATGGATCGCTACTCCGACCCGCGCTGGACCGACGTCGTCGTGTTCAGCATTCTGGTCATCGTTCTCGTGTTCCGTCCGACCGGCCTGATGGGCGCCAAGCAGGCGGAGGGCTCGTAGATGGCCGTCGCGACCAATCCGATCCAACCGGCCGGATCGCGAAACCCGTTCGCCGGGCTTTTCTCGGGACGGAGCCAGCGCCAGGTGCTGGCCGTGGTCCTGTTCGCGGCCGCCGTCTATCCGCTGTTCAGCCGCGGGCTCATCAACAACATCGACTTCCTGCCCTGGCCGAGCATGAACAACCTCATCGTGATGTGCTACTACGCCATCCTGGCGCTGGGGCTCAACATCGTGGTCGGTTTCGCCGGCCTGCTCGACCTCGGTTACGTCGCGTTCTTCGTCGTCGGGGCCTACACCACGGCCTTCCTCGCCTCACCCCAGTTCGGGATCCACCTGTCGTGGTGGCTCGTGGCGATCGTCGCGGTGGGCGCGGCCGGCCTCTCGGGCATCCTGCTGGGCGCCCCGACACTGAAGCTCCGCGGCGACTACCTCGCCATCGTGACCCTGGGATTCGGCGAGATCATGCCATTGCTCGCCAAGAATCTCGACGCGGTCACGATCAAGATCGGCGACACGTTCCTGCTCAACGACGTGAACCTGACCGGCGGCGCACTGGGGATCAATCCAATCGACCCCCCGTCGATCCCGATCGGCGGGTCGTGGGCACCCTGGGGCGAGGAGATGATCTTCTCCAATCGGAGCCCCGAGTTGGCGTTCTACCTCGTCCTGGGCCTCCTGATCCTCTCGTTTGCCGTCTGCGTCCGTCTCCGCGACAGCCGCCTCGGCCGGGCGTGGATGGCCGTCCGCGAGGACGAAACGGCGGCAGCGAGCATGGGCATCAACACGGTCAGCACCAAGCTGTTGGCGTTCTCTCTGGGTGCGAGCGCGTCGGGCTTCGTCGGCGCCTTCGTGGGGGCCTACCAGACGGCAATCTTCCCCGAGTCCTTCGCGTTCTCAGTCTCGATCTCCATCCTGATCATGATCATCCTCGGGGGGATGGGCAGCCTGCGCGGTGTCGTCGTCGGCGCCTTCATCATCCAGTACGTCAACCAGTCGCTGCTCCCGTTCCTCGGCGAGTTGATCGACAATCCGATCCGCTCGTTCGGAGCCGAGATCGGCGTGAGCTTCGTGAAGAACTTCACCCTGACCAGCTTCAACTTCCTGATCTACGGGGTCATCCTGGTCGTGATGATGATCTACCGGCCAGAGGGACTGCTCCCCGCCGACGCTCGGAAGGCCGAGCTGCACGGCGAGGGCATTTCGGCCGACCAGACGTTCGCGACGGACACGGAACTGGCCGAGGCGGTCGCCCGCTACGAGGAGGCGCACCCGGAGATGGCCGTGACCCAGGACGACGCGCCGCCCGAGGCGTCCGACGACCGGACCGGAGATGACGCATGGCCGCGGCCATGACATCGCTGGCGAGCACGACCGATGGGACCGACCTGCTGCTCGACGCGCGCGGTGTGCGCAAGGAGTTCGGTGGCCTGGTGGCCTGCAGCGACATCGACTTCAACATCCCGCGCGGCGCGATCGTCGGGCTGATCGGGCCGAACGGGGCCGGAAAGACGACGTTCTTCAACATGATCACGGGCTTGTACAAGCCGACGGCCGGCAAGATCACGTTCAACGGCCAGGACATCACGTCGAAGAAGACGCACGAGGTGGTCCAGGCGGGGATCGGACGGACGTTCCAGAACATCCGCCTGTTTGGGAACATGAGTGCCCTCGACAATGTGCTCGTGGGTCTCCACCACACGCTCAAGGGCACCTGGTGGCAGACCATCCTGAACACGCGCGCGATCCAGCGCGAGGAGCAAGAGGCCATCGTGCGGGCACGCGGGTTCCTCGACCTGATGGGCCTGAAGGAGCGCGAGCAAGACCTGGCGCGCAACCTCCCGTACGGCGATCAACGCCGGCTGGAGATCGCCCGGGCCATGGCGACCAACTGCAAGCTGCTGCTGCTCGACGAGCCGACGGCCGGGATGAACCCGGAGGAGACGCGTCAACTGACGGACTTCATTCACTCCCTTCGTGACAAGCTCGGGATCTCCGTGCTCCTGATCGAACACGACATGCGCGTGGTCATGAGGATCAGTGAACGGATCACCGTCCTCGACCACGGCGAGAAGATCGCCGAGGGCACACCCGACGAAGTCCGCAGCGACGTCCGCGTCATCGAGGCCTACCTCGGGCGCAGTGCCGCAGGCCAGGGGAAGTGACTGTGGCCCTGCTCGAACTCCGTGACGTCCACACGTACTACGGCAACATCCACGCCCTGAAGGGCATTTCGCTCACGGTCGAGGAAGGCGAGATCGTGACGTTGATCGGATCCAACGGCGCCGGCAAGTCGACGACCCTGAAGACCATCAGCGGCCTGCTCCGACCCCGTCGTGGAGAGATCTGGTTCGATGGCGAGCGGCTCGACGGTACACCGGCCCACGCGGTCGTCGGTCGGGGGATCTCCCACTCGCCTGAGGGGCGGCGGGTGTTCCCGCTCTTGACCGTGCAGGAGAACCTCGAGATGGGAGCGTTCCTGCGCAAGAAGGGCCCTGAGCTCGACGCGGACTTCGAGCGCGTCTTCACGCTGTTTCCTCGGCTGCGCGAGCGGCGCACGCAGGAGGGAGGGACCCTGTCCGGGGGGGAGCAGCAGATGCTCGCCATCGGCCGGGCACTCATGGCCAAGCCGAAGGTCCTGCTCCTCGACGAGCCGTCGATGGGTCTCGCGCCGATCCTCGTCGAGCAGATCTTCGAGATCATCAGGGACATCAACAAGCAGGGCACGACGGTCCTGCTCGTCGAGCAGAACGCCCTGATGGCCCTTGGAATCGCCAAGCGCGGCTACATCCTCCAGGTCGGCGAGATCGTGCTCACGGACGAGGCGACCAAGCTGGCCCAGAACGAGGCCGTCCAGAAGGCGTACCTGGGGGGCTGACGCCCCTGGGGACGGCCTCGCGGCCGGTATGGACGGCGCGGCGAAGGCGCTCCCGGCCCGCCGACTATCGGTGAGCACGCTCCCGCGCCACGTCGTAGGCGGCTCGCGACAGCAGCACGAGTCCCACGGCGGCGAGCGTGAGTCCCGGCGCCCGATCGGGCAGGCCGAGCGCGCCCTGGCCGAACAGGTCGGCGACGCGTACGCCGATCGCGAGCCAGCCGGCCACGGCGAGGATCGTGTAGGCGGGCCAGCGGTCGACGCCGGCGGCAAGGTCCCCGGCGGCATAGGGCAGGGTCACGATGGCGAGCGTGGCAAGCGCCACGATGAAGACGACGATACCCATCGACTCGAAGGCGTTGCCAGACAGCGGCGGGATCCCGTCGCTGCCACCGAGCTGCCACCACGGCAACACGCAGCCGACGAGGATGACGGCGGCGGCGATGACCGCCAACCTGCGCCCGCGGCCCGCAGACCGTCGCATCATGGTCATTCCGGGCTCGTATAGACCTCGGGACGCAGCACGCCCACGAACCTGAGGTTGCGGTACAGCTCCCCGTAGTCGAGGCCGTACCCGACGACGAATTGGTCCGGAATCGTGAACCCGGTGTAGTCGACGGGGATCTCCACCAGCCGGCGCGCCGGCTTGTCGAGCAGCGTGCAGATGTGCAGGGAGCGGGGCTTCTTGCCGATCAGATAGCGCAGCAGGTAGTTCAAGGTCAGACCGGTGTCGATGATGTCCTCGACGATCAGGACATCCTCGTCCTCGATCGACGTCGAAAGGTCCTTCAGAATGCGCACGAGGCCGGACGACTCGGTCGTCGCGCCGCCGTAAGAGGACACCTCCATGAGGTCGATCCGAAGCGGCAGTTGGATCGCTCGCATGAGGTCGGCCATGAACGGCAGCGAGCCCTTCAGCACGCTCACGAGCGTGAGCTGCCGTCCCGCGTAGTCAGCGCTGATCTGGGCGCCGAGCTGTCCGATCCGCTCCTGGAGTTGGTCCTCGGTCAGCAGGATCTCGGCCACGTCGGCCGTCATGTCGGCAGTCTTCATCGTCATCGTTCGATCGGGGCCTCCGTGGGTCGGGTGGACTCGATGGCGACCGCCTCACGGTCGCGATCGACCGGGCGGCCCCGGGACGAGCGACGACCGGCGACGGAAACCGCCGCCGGGATCATGGCCGGGACCGGAGCTCCAGCGAAGACGAGCCCGGTGCCGTCTCCGGGTCCGAGCGCCGCGGGCTGAGCGGCGATGCGTCGAGATGCGACCTGCCCGGAGGTGCCGGACAGCGAGTTGGCGAGGGCGGCCTTGCCGTACTTGAGCATGAGTGCCCGGAAGTCCCGTGCGTAGAAGAGCTTCACGCGCACGTCCGGATACAGGGCGCGCAGGCGACGCAACTTGCGATTCTTCTTGCGGACGAGACTCTGCCGCAGGGTGGTCATCTCGAGATACAGGTCGAGTTCTGGAAGGTAGAAGTCAGGCGAGAAGCTCTCGACAACGGCCCCCGACAGGTTCCAGAGCAGAGGGAAGGTGTCCGGCTCATACAGCCAGCGGACGTCGTAGAAGTCGAGGATCCGGGCCATCTCGGCTTCGCTCGCATGGGCGAATGTCGGAGCCGATGACGGCTGCGGGTCGGTCACCTGGCGACGACCAATCCGGTCGGCGCCGGACACGATCGGTGACGTACCCAGATTCTCATCGGCGCTCAGTCTAGCGGGTCCCGGCGAGCCGGGCCGTCGCCGGAGCTGGACCTGGTTCGGCGCAACGCGAACACGCCCGCGTTGAACCGCGTGTTGCAACGACATACCCCCGGGGGGTATCATCGCCAGCGCCGGTGTCCCGCGGGCCACCCCGGACCACACGGGACAGAGGGGAACACGCCAACGATGCCACTCGCCACACGCGGAGGAGCCGCCGCCACTCCGGCCCACGACCACTTCCGCCACAGCTACTCCAAGGACAAGGCCAACCTCGTGCGCCGCCTGTCGAGGATGGAGGGGCAGGTCCGCGGAGTCGCCCGGATGATCGAGCGCGAGGAGTATTGCGTCGACATCCTGCAGCAGACGGCCGCGCTCCGGGCCGCGGTCGACTCCCTTTCGATCCTGATCCTGGAAGACCACGTCCAGGGCTGCGTGCGATCGGCGGCCGAGCGAGGCGAGGCCGATCAGTACGTCGACGAGGTCATCGACGTTGTGCGACGCACCCTCGGCCGACCGGTCCGAGGCGCGGGACGTTCCGGCTGAGCCGGGACGGGCTCTCGACGATCCACGCCCCTGCTCCACGTCGGGGGACTTATCCACGACTTCGTCCGACGTATCCGGTATTTCGTGGATAACCTCGTTGACACGGCCCCCGCCCGCTCGTAGCGTCCGATCTCCGCACGTGGACAGGCACGCGGCAGGCACCGTTCAGGAGGGGTTCGGGGAGACCCGACCGCGAACCGAGCGGATGGTGCGACACCCAACGGCCGGTCGTGGTGCGACGAACGAGCACGCCGGGAGTGGCTCCCTCCAGCGGTTGGGTCGGGCCTGCAGTGGCTGATCTGAACCGTC
>JANNUK010000540.1:0-5556 GCA_031395155.1 Chloroflexota bacterium
GGGCCGCTCGGCCAGCGCGACTCCACCGGAACCGGAACGGCCGGGTATCGCCTCTACGTCGCGCGTCCCGACGACCTGGTCGTGGTCACGCCACCACCACCAAGCCCGTCCGCGACGCCCGCCCCGACGAGCACGCCCACAACGTCGCCGAGCTCCTCGGCGACACCCGCCCCGACACCCGCCCCGACACCCGACCCGACACCCGCCCCGACACCCGGCCCGACACCGACTTCGACGCCGCCACCGACGCCGATCAGTGTCGCCATCGCGCGGACACTTCCGGTCGGGAACACCGTGACCATCCTCGGCGTGGTGATCGCCGAACCCGGTCGCCTGGGTCTGCCGCCGTTGGCGGCGATCGCGGACGACGCCGGATCGGGGATCGTCATCCGCCTTGCCGACGGCATGACGGGACCTGCGCGCGGAGCGCGCGTCCGTGTGACCGGCCGCCTCGCGGACCCGTACGGCCAGCTCGAGCTTCGGCTCTCGATCGGAGGGCTGATCATCCTGGGCAGCACCCCGTTACACGATCCACTCGCGGTGACGGCCGTCGATCTCGGCGAACGGACGGAGGCGCGGCTCGTCGTCATCGACGCCGTCGTGGCCGCAGCACCGACGCGGGCCACGAGCGGCGACGTGTCGATCGCGATGGTCGACGAACGCGGCACGCGGTTCCGGATCATGGCCGACGCCTCGGCCGGAATCGATCCGGCGCGCCTTCCCGTTGGGGCACGAGTTCAGGTGACGGGCGTCGTCGGGCAGCGAGCGTCTCGCAAGGATGCGCTCGACGGGTACCGAATCTGGGTCCGCGACTCCCGCGACGTCGTTTCGCTGGAGACCGTGCCCGGCCAGAGCTCGTCGGGAGGATCGGGTAGCGACGGGTCCGGCGACGGGACCGGGGCGGACGAGGTTTCGACCATCGCCATTGCCGAAGCCCTCCGCCGAGGCGAAGGCGGAGCCACCCTCCGGGGCGTGGTCACGATCGGGAAGATGCTGCTCGATGCGACTGGACGTCGCATCGTCATCGACGATGGGACGGCCGCCATCGAAGTCCTCCTGCCTGCGTTCGAGCCGGCCCCACCGATCGGGTCGCTGGTTCGAGCGGGCGGCGAACTCGGGCTCGCCTACGGCGCGCCGCGACTGCGGGCCACGACCGTGGCCGTACTCGGGGTTGCCGCGGCGCCGGCACCGCTGGTGCTGTCCGGGCCGCCGACCGCGGCCTTCGAATGGCGCGTCGTCCGAGTCAGCGGGACGATCATCAAGGTCGTCCGTCTCGGCGATCGTTGGCGGGCGGAATTGCTCGTGAACGGGGTCCGCGTCGCGATCGTCGGCCAGGCCGGTTCGGGCATCCCGTCCACCGCCCTCGTGAAGGGTCGCCGCGCCACGATCATGGGGATCGTGCGGCGGCCCTACCCAACGGCCACGGACCGTCGGTTCGCCATCGTTCCGCGCTCTCCCGCCGATGTTGCGCTCGGGCCCGGCGAGCCCGGCTTGGGCTCCACCGGCGCGGTCGGGCGCTCCACGGCGGGCCGCGGAATCACGGCATCACGCGGTGGCAACTTGGGCAGGTCCACAGCGGACGTCCCCACTGCCGTCCCGGTCGTCGATCTCGGCGGCCTGTCCGATTGGATCGATCGCATCGTCAAAGTGGGCGGCCTCGTCGTCCGTTCGACCGACCGCCTGGTCGATATCGACGACGGGACGGCGGTTGCGACGATCCGTCTCGAGAGTGCTGCGCGGGAGCTCGCCGGCCTCCTCGAGGTTGGCGACGCGATCAACGTCGTGGGGACCGTCGTGCAATTCGGAGACGGGACGCTCGGGATCCGTGTCGACGATCCCGGCGGCCTGGTTCGGCTGGGTTCGCTGGGTCAGCCAGTCGCGCTTGAACCGAGCACCGCGGCAGATGCTCAAGGTGGTGGCCGCGCCGGTGCCGGTCCGGAGCAGAACGAAACGCCAGACGATGCGCGGCCGCTGAGCCTCGGTGGAGCACTCGCGCTGGCTCCCGATGGCGCGCTCGGGGTCGCCGGCGCTGCGGTGCTCACGCTGCTGTCGCTGGGGTTGGCCTTCGTCCGGCGAGCGATTGCCCGCAGGCGCCTGGCCGTGCGCGTTGCGGCTCGTCTCGCCGCAGTCGCCGAGATGCCGGGCCGCGCGCCGTGAGCCGGGACCGCGCGCAGCCATCGCTATCGTCGATCGCGCTGCCCACCCAGGCGTCGTGCGGGCCCCCGTGCGCGGCCCCCGTGCGGGCCCCGATGCCGCGCCCCCGCCCGACTCGTGCGTGGCCGTGCTTGACGCTCACGAGAATGCGGGACTATCCTCGGCCGAGTTTCGCGCCAGCGAAGCACGCACGATGAGCGAGGGAAGAGGTCTTGCCGATCGCGGATCACCGCGTCGCACTCCCGGTTGGAGAACGGCAGTACCACATCGAACTCGGTCCAGGCGAACTGGCCGAGTACATCCTCCTCCCTGGTGACCCCGATCGGACCGCCCGGATCGGCGCACGCCTCGAATCCATCGAGCTGGAGCGTCGGCACCGGGAGTTCTCGACGATCACCGGGACGTATCGCGGCGAGCGAGTGTCGATTGTTTCCACGGGGATCGGCACGGACAACGTCGAGATCGTGATTGCGGAGATCCTGGCGATCACGGAACGGCCGACGTTCATCCGGGTCGGTTCCTGCGGTGGTCTCCAACCGGAGATGGCCTCCGGGGACCTCGTCATCTCGACCGGCGCGGTCCGGCTCGAGGCGACGACGAGCTTCTACGTCAGTGACGGGTATCCCGCGGTCGCCGACTACGAGGCGGTCGCGGCGCTCGTCGAGGCGGCGGCTCGGTTCGGGCATCGGTATCACGTTGGGGTGACGGCGACGGCTCCGGGGTTTTTCGGTGCGCAAGGGCGCCCCAACCCGCAGCTTCCCATCCGCTACCCTGACCTCGCCGAGGACATGGCTCGCCAGCGAGTCCTGAACTTCGAGATGGAGGCCTCGGCGGTACTCGTTCTGGCCGGCCTGGCCGGGAGTCGAGCGGGAGTCGTCTGCGCGGTCTACGCGCAGCGCTTCACGGGAGAGTTCCCGACCGGGGAGGCCATGGCCGCCGCAGAGGCAGCATGCGTGGAGACGGGGCTTGAAAGCCTCCTGATCCTCGCCGAGATGGACCGCCAGAAGCGGCGGGCAGGGACGGATCGCTGGCGACCGTCGCTGTGGACATGAACGCACGCGACTGTCGCGGACACGAGACATGGGTTCTCGTGACGCCCCGGTAGGACGAGGAGGAGTTCGAATGGCTCAGGCTTATTGCGTCAAGGACAAGATGAAGGTCGAGGTCCAGAACGCGCAGCAGGTCACGATGAAGAACGGCAAGCCCGCCCTCAAGGGCACCTGCCCCAAGTGCGGCAACACGGTCTTCAGGATCGGCGGCTGACCCGACCCCCGAGTCGAATCGACGAGGCCCCCACCGGGAACGGCGGGGGCCTCGTCATGTCCGGCGTCATGTCCGGCGTCACTGGGTGCCTTTGCTAGAATGGGTGGCAGCCCGGCGACGCCCGGCTCCACGTTCCGAATCGCGCGTCGCCCAGGCTCCGAACACGTCAACGAACTCGCCGCGCCCGAGCGTGGCCGCCGCCCAGGAGGTTCAGCCATGGCAGTCCGCGTCGGAATCAACGGCTTCGGCCGGATCGGTCGACAGTCGCTCAAGGCCCTCATCGAGCGGACGCCCGACGTCGAGGTGGTCGCCGTGAACGACCTGGTCGACACAGAGCTGAACGCGTTGCTGTTCAAGCACGACTCGACGTACGGCGCCTATCCGGGCACGGTGGACCACACCGACGATGCGCTCATCATCGATGGGCGGGAGATCAAGGTCCTCAAGGAGCGGGATCCGGCGGCCCTGCCGTGGGGCGATCTCGGCGTCGACATCGTGCTCGAGTCCACCGGAATCTTCACCGACGCCACGAAGGCGCAGGCGCATATCGACGCCGGGGCGCGAAAGGTCATCATCAGCGCCCCCGCGAAGAACGAGGACATCACGATCGTCCTCGGCGTCAACGAGGACCGCTACGACCCGGCTGCCCACCACATCATCAGCAACGCGAGCTGCACGACCAACTGCCTTGCGCCGGCCGCCAAGGTCGTCCATGACCTGCTGACGATCGAACGTGGGCTGATGAACACGATCCACTCGTACACGAACGACCAGCGGATCCTCGATGTTGCCCACAAGGATCCGCGCCGGGCGCGGGCCGCGGGCCAGAACATCATTCCGACCACAACCGGCGCCGCGAAGGCACTGGCGCTCGTGATCCCGGATCTCAAGGGCAAGTTCGACGGGTTCAGCCTGCGGGTCCCGACGCCGACGGTCAGCGTCGTCGACTTCACCGCGGAGGTCTCGCGACCCACGAGCGTCGAGGAGATCAACGCGGCGTTCCGCGCGGCCGCCGAGGGCCCCCTCGCCGGGATCCTTGGGGTGTCCGATGAGCCTCTCGTGTCGTCCGACTTCCGCGGCGACAGCCGCTCGTCGATCATCGATAGTGCCTGCACGATGGTGATCGGCGGAACGATGGTCAAGGTCATCAGCTGGTACGACAACGAGTGGGGCTACAGCTGCCGCGTCGCCGACCTGATCGGTCACGTGGCCGCCCGCCTGCCGGCCGCCACGCCCGCCTGATCCCACGCTCCAGACAGGAACTGCCATGGACAAGCGCACCATCCGCGACGCCGACATTGCCGGCAAACGCATCTTCGTCAGGGTCGATTTCAACGTTCCGCTCATGGACGGTCGGGTCACCGACGATTCCCGCATCCGCGCGGCCATCCCCACCATTCGCCATCTCCTGCTTGGAGGCGCCAGCGTCGTGCTGGCCAGCCACCTGGGCCGGCCCAACGGGAAGGTCCAGGACGGCCTTCGGCTGCGGCCCGTGGGCGAACGGCTGACGCAGCTCATCGGTCGCAACGTCCCGGTGACCGGGTCCGCCCTCGGGGTCGGGACCGAGGACGCCGTGAAGCGCCTTCGGCCGGGCGAACTGCTGCTCCTCGAGAACCTGCGCTTCCATCCCGAGGAGGAGACCAACGATCCGGAGTTCGCGAAGCAACTCGCCTCGTACGCCGACATCTACGTCAACGACGCGTTCGGGACGGCCCACCGAGCCCACGCCTCGACGGTGGGCATTGCCGAACTCCTGCCGGCCTACGCCGGCCTGCTCATGGAGCGCGAGATCACGGTCCTCTCGAGCCTCCTCGAATCTCCCGAGCGTCCGTTCGCGGCGATCGTCGGCGGGGCCAAGGTGTCGGGCAAGCTCGACGTGCTGACCAACCTGCTGACCAAGGTCGACGTGCTGGTCCTCGGCGGAGGGATGGCCAATACGTTCCTCCTGGCGGAAGGCAAGGCGATCGGCAGGAGCCTGGCCGAGCACGACATGGTCGACGAGGCACGGCGAGTCCTGGCCGACGCGAAGAAGCGCGGCGTCGAGGTGGTCCTGCCGGTCGACGTGGTTGTCGCCAAGGAGGTCACCCGCGGGACCGAGTACAAGACCATTCCGGCGGACAAGATCCCGGCGTCGTGGCA
>JANNUK010000552.1:0-1596 GCA_031395155.1 Chloroflexota bacterium
CGCCTCCACGAGTGCAGCGAGCGCGGCGTCGTCGTAGCCGGCCGCCGCGGCCACGTCGAGGTCGTTGCGATCCGGGTCGGCGATGATCACTGCCGACGACGACGCACCAACCGCCCCGACCAGCGCCGCGACCACCTCGCCCAGTGTCGCGTCCAGGGTCAGGCCGTGGGCGAGGGCGTGCGCCGCCTGCGACAGGGCGGTCCGGAGGGCGTCGGGCTGGGTGGCGTCTGACACCGGGATCTCCTCGCTTCGGCGTGTCCCGCCGGAGCCCGCATCGTACACCGGCCGCGACGGGCCGCACCGCACCGCCGATGTGGATTGACCGTCATTGCCTGCGGCGCGGATACTCCACCCATGAAGCTTGTCGTGGCCATCGTCCATCACGAGGATGCCGGCAGCCTGGTCGATGCGCTCCTCGAGCGCGAGTACCGGGCGACCCGCCTCCAATCGTCGGGCGGATTCCTGAAGCAATCGAATGCGACGATCATGGTCGGCGTCGAAGAGGATCAGGTCGACGAGGTCCTGGGGGTCGTGCGGGATACCTGCACGTCGCGGACCGAGATCGTCAACCCCATGCCCCCGATCATGGAGCCCGGCGAGTTCTTCATGCCGTATCCGCTCGAGGTCGAAGTGGGCGGGGCGACCGTCTTCGTCGTTCCAGTCGAGCGATTCGAGCGACTCTAGGCCTGGCATCGTGGCCGGCGGCGAAGGCTGGGCGCCTCCCGCGATTGGAGCGCGGGCGACCCTCACCCGAGAGCTCACGACGGCCGACGTCGAAGCGTTCGCACGCCTGACCGGCGACCGGAACCCGCTCCACTTCGATCCGGCGTTCGCGGCGTCGACACGGGTGGGTGCGCTCGTCGTCCAGGGCGGCCTGACGACCGGACTGTTCAATGCGCTCGTCGCCATGGAGCTGCCCGGGCCGGGCAGCGTGTTCCTGCACCAGGAGTGGGACTATCCGGCCCCGGTCTTTGTCGGCGACACGGTCACGGCCGAGGTCGAGGTCGTCGCCGCCCGCGCCGACAAGCCGATCACGACGCTGCGCTGCGTGGCCCGGCGCACGGACGGCACGGAAGTCCTTCGCGGAACCTGCGTCACGTGGACGATGCTGCCGGAGTGACCGCGACCCAGGCCGATCCCCCGGCGCGCTGGGGCCAGCTCGCGGTCCTCGCGGGCGGCATGTTGCTGGCGTTCGCGCCCTGGTTCAGCGCCTCGGCCGTCGCACCGTCCCTGGCCGCGGAGTGGGGGACGAGCGGCCTGGACCTGCCCCTCCTGACCGTCGCGGTTCAGCTGGGCTTCGCGGCCGCGGCGATGCTGATGGCCGTGTCGGGTGCGACCGACGTCGTATCGGGCCGCGTCCTGTTCCTTGTCGGGACCGTCGTCGCGGGCGTCGCCAACCTGGGTTTCGCCGTCGTTCCGGGGGACGCGGGTGCTGCTCTACCGTTCCGTGCGCTGACCGGAGCCGCGTTCGCCCTCGTCTACCCGGTCGGGATGCGAATGATCGCCGGCTGGTTCCAGAGCGGTCGCGGCCTCGCGATCGGGGTCCTGATCGGGGCACTCACGGTGGGCTCTGCACTGCCTCACCTGCTTCGGGCC
>JANNUK010000569.1:0-3687 GCA_031395155.1 Chloroflexota bacterium
CGGCCGCGTGGCCACCGGGGGGACCAGCGTCGAGCCGAGGTTCCGGCTCGTGGAGGAGGGCCTCGGGGCGGAGATCGATCCGGCCCGACCGGCCATCGTTCGTGGGTACCTTCCGGCGACTGGCGGGACCGGCGCCGGCGCCCTCACGCCGGCTGAGGCCGTCGCCGCCACCGCCAGGGCCTTGGATCACCTCTCCGCCTTCGGCCTCCGGCCCATCGGCGAGCTGCAGACGCGGATCGTGCACGACGCCGACTGGGCGGAAGCATGGAAGGCGCACTTTCCCGTGCTGCGGGTCGGTCGGATCGTCGTTCGCCCCACGTGGCGGCGCCATCGACGGCTCCCCACCGACGCCGTCATCGCCCTAGATCCGGGGATGGCCTTCGGGACCGGGCTCCATCCCACGACGCGGCTCTGCCTGGCAGCGATCGACGGGATTGCCGAGCGCGGGAAGCTGGCCGGGGCACGCGTCCTCGACGTCGGCTGCGGATCGGGGATCCTGGGCATCGCCGCGATTCGGCTGGGGGCGGCATCGGTGATGGGTGTCGACACCGATCCGCTGGCCGTCGAGGCGACGATCTCCAACGCCCGACGCAATCGGCTCGTCCGTCGGATCCGTGCTCACGTGGGCAGTCTTCCGTCGGACGAGGCGCCGTTCGACATCGTCCTGGCCAACCTGGTCGCATCCGTCCTGCTGGTTCTCGCCCGCGGCCTCAGCGCGGAGCTCCGGCCCGGCGGGATCCTGCTCGCGTCGGGCATCTTCATCGACCGAGAAGGCGATGTGAGGGCGGCGTTCGAAGCTGCCGGGCTCGTCGTCGACGGGCGCAGCCTGGAGGGCGAATGGGTTGCGCTGGAGGCCCATCGCCCGGGCTGATCCGCGGGGCGCCCTACAATCTGCGGGCGATGCCAGCCAGCTTGTTTCCCATCATCCTCGCGACCCACATCGTGCTCGCGATCTCCCTGTTTCTCCCCTCGATCCTGCTGCCTTTCGCCCTGCGCGTGCGGCGCGCCGCGGCGGACTCGCCGCATCCGGTGGTCCGGGCCCTGCTCTGGATGCAGGCCCACGGCACGGTGCTGATCGGGGCCGGGCTGGCCGTGACCGGAGTTGCGATGCTGACGGTGCTCGGACCGCAGCTGCTGGCACAGCCGTGGCTCCTCGTCGCCCTCACGATCTATTCGGCCAACCTCGTGCTCGCCTTCTTCGTCCAGCGTCCGAACCTGCGGCGGCTCGTCGGCGTGACGGCGGCGTGGGACGACGAACGCTGGCGACACCGCGCTCGCCGCCAGCGCTACGTTTCGTACGCGATGGCCGGCCTGGTCGGTACGATCGGGTTCCTGATGAGCGCCAAGCCGACGCTCTGGTGACGAGGACGGACGATGCCTGAGCCCACGAGCGCTGCGACCTGCCTGTTCTGCCGGATCGTCGCCGGGGAGATCCCGGCCACGATCGTCCACGATGACGACGAGGTCCTCGCGTTCCGCGACGTCGCCCCGCGCGCGCCGACGCACATCCTCGTGATCCCCAAACGGCACATCGCTTCGGCGGCCGACCTCACCGAGGAGAGCGCGCCGCTTGCCGGACGGCTGCTGCTGAGCGCGGCGCGCATCGCGGTCGAGGAGGGGATCGCAGAAGATGGGTACCGCCTGGTCTCGAACGTCGGCCGGTGGGGCGGCCAGACCGTCGACCATCTGCACGTCCACCTCATGGGTGGTCGCTCCTTCACCTGGCCGCCCGGCTGATGCGGGCCCGTCACGGTCAGGGTCACGGTGGCTTCGTGGAGGTGATCACGGCGCTGGCTGCGACGGCCATGGTCCTGGCCGGGTGCGCCACGGTGCGCGACGGCCCCACCGTGACGTTCCCGCCGTCGACGTTTGGTTCGGGGGCCGTCACCGATGCCTCGACCGCTGCGCAGCGCGAGATCGACCGCGCGCTCGGCACGATCGGGTTGTTCAGCGTCATCCCCCGGGTCCCGTATCGACCGGCCGAGGCGCCGCGGTTCGCGGCCGCGCCGCGCACGGTTCTGCAGGTTTCCGTGCCCGACGTCGGGACGTCCGAGTACATTTCGATCTACGAGTTTCCCGACGCCCAATCTGCGGCGATGGCCGCGCGAGAGCAGGCGGCGTACGTGGCCAGCCCCGTGGGCAGGGTCCAGTTCCCGACCGGCACCGACTTCACGATTCGTCAGCTCGGGTCGACCATCGTCCTGTACACGTTCCTTCCGCAGGCCGGACTCGGCCGCTCGATCGAGATCGCCAAGGTTCTGCGCGCGCTGGGCACCATCATCGAGGTGCCCCGCTAACTGCTGTGTGCGCCCGGCCGACCGTGCTGTCCCGCTTCGACGGCGCCGGGCTTTCCCGTCTCGTCCGTCTCGCGAACCTGGATGGCCGTGCCGTCCGAGGCCCAGGCACGGACCTCGTTGCGCTTGATCTTGAGCGTATGCGTCCGCGGAAAGTCCTCGTTCGGCCAGAGCCGCCAGCCCGCGATTCGCTGCTGGGGACCGAGGCCGGCGTTCGCCGTCTTGACGGCAGCCTGGATGAACGCGTGGCCCGCCTCCGCGTCTGCTGACCCGGGCCGGCCCGCGGCGGGGGCGAGCACGATGGCCTCGATCCGTCCGGGTTCCGATTCCAACACCACCGATTCGCGGAGGCCGGCGTCGCGGAGCGCGTTCTCGATGTCGGCCGGATAGACGTTGAACCCGTTTGGGAGCACGATCATGTCCTTGTTCCGGCCCATGAGGATCAGGCGACCGGCGCCGTCCAGGCGACCGAGATCGCCGGTGCGGTACCAACCGTCGGCGTCGAAAGCCGCCGCCGTCGCCTCTGGATCCTGCCAGTAGCCCTTGAACAGGGTCGGCCCGCGAAAGAGGACCTCGCCGTCGTCGGCGAGACGCATCTCGACCCCTGCCGGCGCCCGTCCCACCGTCCCCAGGCCATGGTCCGTGAGGGTCGTGCACGTCCCGGACCCGGTTTCGGTTGACCCATACCCCTGGATGACGGTGACGCCCAAATCTTCCCAGCCCTGCTGGAGCGCCGGAGGCAGGTAGGCGCCCGAGCTGACCATCAGCCGGAGTCCGCCCCCGAACCGGACGTGGATCGACCGGAACAGGAGCCTCCGGACGGCCACGGGGAGGCGCCGGGCGATCCAGCGCAGGCGATCGAACATCGCCCGGCGCCCTGCCTTGTCGACTTCACGCTCGATCGCCGACCAGAACAGGTCGAGCACCTGCGGAACGACGATCATCGAGGTCACTCGATGGGCCCGAATCGCGTCGAACACCACCCGCGGATTGCGGCTTCGGACGTAGAGGATGTTCGATCCAACCGAGAGGGCGTAGAACAGCCCGACCCCTTGCTCGAGGAGGTGGGAAAGGGGCAACAGCGACACGATCCGGTGTTCGAGCGGCGGCAGGATGGCATCGAACGTCCTGATCGTGGCGATGACGTTGTCGTGGGCGAGCATGACGCCCTTGGGAAGACCGGTGGTGCCCGACGTGAAGATGAGGTCGAAGACGTCGTCCGGGGCAGGTCGCGGCCACGTGGCGAGCGTCGCCGCCCAATCGGGTGGAACGGCCGCGTCGGGCTCGGCACACAGTGCCTCGAGAGGGATCGTCGGGAACTGCTCGAGGCCGACATCGCCCGGGTCCGGACCGTCGCGACCGGTACCGATGAGGAGGCGCGTCGCGCCCGACC
>JANNUK010000434.1:0-3785 GCA_031395155.1 Chloroflexota bacterium
CTGGAGACCATCTCCTCCACGATCCGACACCTCCTTACCGGATAGCACGGCCCTCTACCAACGACCCGAGCTAATGAGCGCCACCGACTCCTGCAGACATAACTTACCTTATCGGAAGTGAACGAGGAAGGTCAGGATCCACTACGACTGGCCCAACGCTCGCTCCACATCGCTGACGATGGAGCTCGCGATCACGACGAGTGCGCCGGCTTCGGCTTCGTCGTGGGCGAGGCCTCGGAAGTCTGGGTAGCGGGACTCGGTGTGCGCATCGGTCAACGCTCGAAGGTCGTCTTCGCTGACCCCCAGGCTGACGGCTGTTCCGACTCGATGCGCCAGTGCGACAAGGTCGTGGCTGCGCGGCGGCTCCAACCCAAGGGACGCCATCAGTGCTTTCAGTGCCTTCTCAGCCGCCTGCTGCGCGAAACCGGCGGACACACGAGGCGGGACATTCGCGGCTGTGGATAGAACGCGAGCTGCAGCCAGATCGCCGAGCGCCAGGTCCAGCCAATAGCGGACAGGTGCATCGAGCTCATCCCCGCTCATAGAGCATCCGACCCTCTCGAAGGGCCCATGCAAGCACACCCCACGGCGGCCCGTGGCTTCCGTCGACGTCTTCGAGAGGCGCAACGACGACATCCTTGGATATCGGCAGATCGTCCAGGACGCGGCGGATGGCGATTCGCATGGCGCGACGGTCCGTCACTTCGTCCAGGATCACCAGCAGGTCGTAGTCACTGTCTTCTCGAGCGTCCCCTCTCGCACGAGAACCGAACAGCACGATTCGCACGGGATCCACGAGACGAACGATGCGTCCGGCGATCATCGAGAGCCACGGGTCGATCGCGACGGATGGTCGATCCGGGGTGGCAGCGGAGAGATACGGCGCAACGGCCTCGTGGATCTGTTGTGCCCGCTCCGCGCGACCCTGGTGCAAGGCCGACAGGATCTTCCGAACCTGCAGCGCCTGTTCCGGGTCCTGCCCGGGTGGCGCCGTCGAGAAGATGCCACGGGCCGCATCCCCCAGATCGTCCTCGTCGATCATGTACTGGGTGCCGACCTTCCACGCGATCAGCTTGCCCGCGCGAATCCAGCGCCGGATGGTCTCCGGGTCACGCTTCGCTCGCCTGGCCGCTTCAGGGACCGTCCACATCGTCGTCGTATACTACTACATTGCTTGAGGACGTCAAGGCTCGACATGACGCTCGAGCAGGCGCGCCTTGCCCTGTAACGCCTGCCGTCCAGTTATCATCCATTTCTCATCGACGCGTCACCGATGACGCCTTGGCGCGACGTTACGGCGGGACGATCGTCCAATTTGCCGTTCCCGCCCTGCCGGCGGGCGCCTACCTCTTCATCTGCACGATCCACTCCAGCCAGATGACCAGCCAGCTCACCATCAACTGACGGCAGCGACGACGTCAGGCAAGCGAAGACGGGTCGGCTACGCTGCGCTGCCTCGAGGGTGCACGAAGGACGGGCGTCGCGCCCCGGCCGGGCCCCGTGCCCGTTTGACGGAATCGGGCGCAGGCCCGAAAGCAGGAAGCGGCGTAACGCTCGCCCCGCCAAGCCGTGGCGCCTCAACGCTGAGGTCCATCATTCGCTACCCGACGTTGCGGCATGAGGCACTAGATCGGCTCGAGGGCCAGCGGCGGGGACGTTGACGATCCGAGATGGGCCGTCACCGCCTCGATGATCGCCTCGGCATCCGCGATGAGTCGGTCGGCCCGGGTTCGATCCACGAGCTCCGACTCGTCGTCCGGGTAGCGGCCTTTGACGCGGGCCGCCTCGAAGTCGCCAAACGCCACATTGGCGAGGGCGGTGCGAACCTCGTCTGGAGCGAGCAGCAACAGGCCTGCCAGATCGTGGATCCACGGCGGCTCCCGTCCGATGGTCGAGATCGACGCCTTGAGCGCCTTCTCGGCAGCCTGATGGGCCAGGTACGCGGCGAGGCGCGGTGGCGCATCCGCGGCCTCCAACATCGCACGCGCACCCATCACGTCACCGCGTGCAACGCGCAGCAGCCAGTTCGCGCGGTCAGGCTCCGCCATGACGCTCGTAGATGGTCACGCCCTCCTGGAGTGCCCAGTACGTCAGCCCCACGGGCCGCCCGGGAACACGACCCTCAACCTCCTCGGTCGTGGCCGCGACGATCTGGGCGAAGACCGGGAGCTTCGCGAACGAGAGGCGGACGTCTCCCTCGATGGTCCAGCGGTCGTCGATGGTGTCCAGCACGACGAGCAGCTTGTACTCCGCGTCGGGGTGCCGGTCGCCATGGGCACGCGGGCCGAAGAGCACGATCCGAGCGGGATCGAAGCCGCGCACGATCCGGCCGACGATGTGGGGAAGTCGCGCGTCGATCACCGGAGCCGGCACAGCTGCGGTCGCCGGGGACCTCATGGCCGCTGCGGACCCGTAGGCGGCTGCCGCCTCCCCTACTCGATGGCCGGCAGCCGCTGTGGCCTGCGGGGCGACCTCGGGGGCGACCGGTTCGCGCGTATCCGCTGCCGACGAGATCGAGGGCGTCGGGCTGATCGCGCTGGCGAGCGCCGCCTCGTCGATCATGTGCTGGCCGCCGACCTTCCAGGCTGCGAGCCGGCCCGCCCGAATCCAGCGCCGGATCGTCTCCGGATCGCGGCTGGCTTGTTTTGCGGCTTCGGCGACGGTCAGCATCGTCGTCGCATGCTACGACGTGCAACGACGCTCGGTCAAGGGCTTCCGGCGCCGTGCCCCGATGGCACGCCGCGACGACGCAGGCGATCCCGGCTCCGACTGCGAGCACGTTCAGCCAGGAGCCTCACTCGAGGGCCACGAACAGGGCGACGAGCAGCAGGACGGCCGCTCCCATCGTCGCCCAGCCGCGCAGGATGACGGGACGTGCCGGCAGGTTCCGGAGTCGCACCCAGCCGTACGCGACCGCCGCGGCCACCGTCCCGAGCATCGCGAGGTCGGCGGCCAGCCACAGGGCGTCGGCATGGCGCAGGAAGGCGACACCGGCCAGGGCCATCGTCGTTCCGAGCCCGAGGAGAACGCCCGAGCCGACCCGCACGGCGGCCGCCGAGAGTTGCGGGGACGTGCCTCGTCGCAGACCCACGACGCCTGCCGTGGTCGCGATCGCCGCGGCGCCGAGCAGCAGCATGAGCGTGACTGTCCAGGGCCACGACGCACCGTCCCGGACGGCGGCCAGCATCACGAAGTACCCGATGGCCGCGAGGCCCAGGACGACACCCGTGCCGATCCGGATGGCCGGCGCCCGCAGAGCGTCCCGTCGTGGGTGTGTCGCCACCAGGGAGCTCACGACGGAGACCGCGAGGATCCCGACGATGATCGTGAGCGACACGGCGATCGGGATCTTGTAGACGGAGCCGATCAGGATCTTCGCGCCGGCGAACACGAGCAGCGCGGACAGGCCGACCTTGAGATACACGAATCGGTCGAGGAGACCGGCGAGGAGGAAGTAGAGCGAGCGCAGGCCGAGGATCGCGAACAGGTTCGAGCTGAAGATGATCAGCGGGTCGGTCGTGACCGCGAACACGGCCGGGATCGAGTCGATCGCGAACATGATGTCGGTGGTCTCGATCGCGACAAGGACGGCAAGCAAGGGCGTTGCCACGCGCCGACCGTTCTCGCGGACGAAGAAGCTTGCGCCGCGATAGCCTTCGGTCATCGGAACGAACCGCCGAAAGATGCGAAGGACGGGGTTCTTCTCGGGCTGGACCGCATGCCCTCGCGAGCGGGCGAGGCGGATCCCGGTGACGACGAGCAGGACGCCCAGCAGATAGAGGACC
>JANNUK010000584.1:0-11850 GCA_031395155.1 Chloroflexota bacterium
AGCGACAGGGCGGACAGGCCGTCACCGGCGAACTCCACGAACGAGCCGACGACGCCGTGGGTCCGAAGCCGCTCGGTGACGACCAGGACGAGGTCCGTGGCGGTCGAACCCTGCGGCAGGGCGCCCCGCAGACGCACGCCGACGACGTGCGGCATCGGCTGGTAGAGCGGCTGGCCGAGCAGCACCGCCTCGGCCTCGATACCGCCGACGCCGAAGCCCAGCACGCCCAGGCCGTTGATCATCGTCGTGTGCGAGTCGGTTCCAACCAGCGTGTCCGGGAAGGCGAGCCGGCCGCCCCGACCGTCATCGCGGTCGACCACCACCGTGGCCCGGAATTCCAGGTTGACCTGGTGGACGATGCCCGTGCCGGGCGGCACCACGCGCAGATCGCGAAAGGCGGTCTGGGCCCAGCGCAGCAGCTGGTAGCGTTCGCCGTTGCGCTCGTACTCCCGTCCGACGTTGAAGGCGAATGCGCCCGGCGTTCCGTACCGGTCGACCTGGACGGAATGGTCGATGACCAGGTCGGCCGGGACCAGCGGATTGACCCTGGCGGGATCGCCGCCCAGTGCGGCCATGGCGTCGCGCATCACGGCCAGGTCCACGACCGCCGGCACACCGGTGAAGTCCTGGAGGACGACGCGGGCCGGCAGGAACGGAACCTCGGCCTCCGCGGCCACGCCCGGTCGCCAGGCGCTCAACCGCTCGACGTCGTCGGCCGTGACGATCCCCTCGCCGGCGTGGCGGACCACGTTTTCCAGCAGGATCTTGACCGTGACCGGGGCCGTGTCGAGGTCGATCCGGTCGGCCAGGGCCGCCAGCCGGTAGTAGTCGGGGAGGCCGGGGCCGAGCAACGCCCGGGCACCAAAGGGGTCCATCCGTGACAACGTGTCGGTCCTCGCTCGCTCGTTACACTCGAAGGGTGCAAGCGTATCGCGCCCGACCCGCCGCCGCGCCGGGCGGTCGATGAGGCCCTGGGGCGACCTTCCCGGCGACGACCCGAAGCGCGACCGGGAGGCGGCGCAGGCCGAGCTGGAGGCGGCCGGCATCGATCTCGACCCGCCGCCGCCGGGGAGTCTGCGCCACCCCGACGCGGACCACGCCCATCCCCATCAGCACTCCCTGCCGGGCGCGCCGCCGGTCATCGGGATCGTCGGAGCGGGCGCGGTGGGGACTGCGCTCGGCGTGGCCCTGTCGCGCGCCGGCTGGCCGATCCATGCGGTAGCCAGTCGGGACGCGTCGAGGCGCGAGCGATTCCGCTCGCTGGTCGATGTGAACCGCGCGTTCGGCGACCCCGAGCCGCTGGTGGAGGAGGTGGAGCTGATCATCCTGGCCGTCCCGGACGACGTCGTGGGTCCGCTGGCGAGCACGCTGCGGATGTACGGAGGCCAGGCGATGATCCACACCAGCGGTGCGCTCGGCGCCGACGTCCTGGCCCCGGCGATGGCGGCCGGGACCCAGGTCGGCTCGTTCCATCCGCTGGTCGCCTTCGCCGACACGGAACGCGCGGTCGAGGCGCTCCACGGCGCCACGATCGCGATCGAGGCGGATGACCAGCTTGCCGCGATGCTGGCCGCGATGGCCGAGGCGCTCGGCGCGACGCCGGTCAGGCTCGCTCCGGGTTCCAAGGCCGCGTACCACGCCGCGGCGGTCCTGGCTGCCGGGGGCTTCGTGGCGCTGCTCGATGCCATCGCCGAGCTGGGCCGCGTGGCCGGCCTCGACGAGCCGGGGTCCCTGGCGATCTATGGCGGGCTCATCGAGGGAACACTTGGCAATGCCCGGGCCCTGGGCATCGCGGCCGCGCTGACCGGCCCGATCACCCGCGGCGATCTGGGCACGCTCCGCTCACACCTGGCCGCGCTGCGCGCGCATGCCCCGCGGGCGCTGGAGCTGTACGTCGCCGCGGCCAGGCGGGAGGTCGATCTCGCGCAGGAGCGTGGCGCGCTCGCACCGGAGTCTGCGGCGGCGATGCGCCTGGTGCTCGATCGCGCGCTTGCGCAGGCCGACTGAACGGGTACCATTGCCGCCAATGGAGCACAGCATCGCCGCCAAGTACGCAGCTCGTCCGGTGGCCCGGTTCGTGCGGCCGTCCACGCGCGACCGCGAACGCCGACTCGGGCTGCGACCCGCCGGCTCGTTCCGGGCGCCCGGGATGCGGGCGACCGTCCTGCACGGCCCCGACGTCGCTCCACTGACCCGTCTGCGCGCCGGTTGGCGCTCCATCCAGCCGGCCCGGTCGGACCATCGTCGGGGCGGCCGTCCCGGTCCACTGGTCGTGATGCAGTGGGCGCGCTCCTGGCGCTCCGGGGCCTCCCGACGCCCGGGCGCCGCATCGGCGCCGTGGCCCGCCTGAGGGCCAGCACCGCCACGTCCGCCGGCGGCGTCGTCATCCGGCATGCGTCGGGGAGGGCGGAGATCGTGGTCGGCAGCCGCCGGCGCGATCGGGCCGGATGGACCTGGACCCTGCCGAAGGGAACGCCCAAGCCCGGCGAAAGCCGCGAGCAGACGGCGCTCCGCGAGGTCTCCGAGGAGACCGGTCTCGAGGTTCGGATCGCCGCGCCGCTCGACTCGATCGAGTACTGGTTCGTCCAGGGCGGCCGGCGCATCCACAAGACCGTCCACTATTTCCTGATGGATCCGATCGGCGGCGATCTGGACCGTCACGATCACGAATTCGCCGATGTCCGCTGGATGCCCTTCGGTGACGCGCTGCGCCTGCTCAGCTTCGAGACCGAGCGGGGCCTCGTCGCCCGAGCCGAGGTTGTCGTCGGGGAGCGCCTCGCCTCGGCCGTTCAGCGCTTGGGACGGGTCGCTCCGAGCGAGGCCGGTGCCTGAGAAATGGCCGACACCGACCCGGATCAGCGCGAGACGCCGCTCGTCGCGATCCATCGGGCCCTGGGGGCCCGCCTGATCGAGTTCGGGGGCTGGCTCATGCCGGTCCAATACGGGGGGATCCTCGAGGAGCATCGGGCGGTTCGTGAACGGGCCGGGCTGTTCGACCTGTCGCACATGGGCGAGCTGTTCGTCGAAGGAATGGGTGCCGGCGATGGGTTGGCCCACGCCCTGATCAGCGACCCACGCACGCTGGCGGTCGGGCGCGCTCACTACTCCATGCTCTGCGCCCCGGACGGCGGCATCGTCGACGACCTCATCGTCTACCGGCTGGCCGACCAGAGCTTCCTCGTGGTGGCCAACGCGAGCAATGCGGCCGTCGTCAGCGACGAGCTCGCGGACCGGCTCGCCGGGTATGCGGCCATCCTCGACGATCGGTCCCTGGACACGGCCCTGGTCGCCATCCAGGGACCGCGTGCGGCGGCGGTCCTGTCTCCGCTCAGCAGCGTGCCACTCGATTCATTGCGCTACTACGCGATCGGGGAGGGGACAGTCGCCGGCATCCCGGCGCTCGTCGCCAGGACCGGCTATACCGGCGAGGACGGCTTCGAGATCTTCGTCGCTTGGGCCAGGGGTGAGGCCGTCTGGGATGCCCTGGCGGCCGCCGGCGCGGACGTCGGCGTCATCGCGTGCGGACTGGGTGCCCGTGACATGCTGCGCCTCGAGGCGGGGATGCCGCTCTACGGCAACGAACTGGATCGGGCGACCAATCCGTACGAGGCGGGCCTCGGCCGCGCGGTCAAGCTCGACAAGCCGGACGACTTCGTCGGCCGCACGGCGCTCGAGAAGGTCAACCGGGATGAGCCGACCAAGCGCCTCGTCGGCCTGTCCGTCACGGGCCGGGGCATCGCCCGCCATGGGCACCGGGTGTTCGTGGGGGATCGCCTGTCCGGAGTCGTGACCAGTGGGACGCACTCGCCGACGCTTGGCCACGCGATCGCGATGGCGTACGTCGCGCCCTCCGACGCGGAGCCGGGTACCATGGTCGCCGTCGAGATCCGCGACCAGCCGGTTGCCGCGGAAGTCGTCCAGCTCCCGTTCTACCGACGCCCGCGCTGATCGTCCGGAGCGCCGGATTCGACGGTCGCAGTGTGGTCGGCCGGCCGACCGATGTTGCACCGAGGAGGTCTCCCCGTTCGATGAACCCAACGGACCTGCGCTACACGAAGGACCACGAGTGGGTCCGCATCGAGGGCGACACGGCGACCATCGGGATCACCCAATTCGCCACTGAGCAACTCGGCGATGTCGTCTACGTTGAGCTGCCGGCCGTCGGTTCCTCGCTGCAGCAGGGGGCGGCCTTCGGGGTCGTCGAGTCGGTCAAGGCGGTGAGCGACCTGTTCGCCCCACTGTCCGGCGAGGTCGTTGCATCCAACGATGCGTTATCGGGCCAGCCCGAGCTCGTCAACCAGGACCCGTTCGGGTCGGGTTGGATGATCCGGGTGCGCCTGACCGATGGCGGAGAACCGGACGCGCTCCTTGACGCGGCGGCGTACGACGCCCTGAGCGCGGAGGCGTAGCCGGTCGATGCCCTACGGACCGCACACCGCTTCCGACCGGGAGCGGATGCTGACGGCGCTCGGCCTGTCCAGCGTCGACGAACTGTTCCTCGACATCCCGGAAGAACTCCGAGCCTCCCCACTTCGATTGCCCGATCCCGTGCCGGAGCTCGAGCTGGCGACGCGGCTCCGCGGGCTGGCCGCGCGGAACCGGGTGGACCTGGTCTCGTTCCTGGGCGCCGGTATCTACCGCCACTACACTCCGGCCGCGGTGGACCAGATGCTCCTGCGCGGCGAGTGGTACACGGCCTACACGCCGTATCAGCCGGAAGTCAGCCAGGGCACGCTCCAGAGCATTTACGAATACGAATCGCTCATCGCCGAACTCGTCGGCCTGGATATCGTGTCCGCGTCCCACTACGACGGGGCGGCGGCAACGGCCGAGGCAGCCCTCATGACCTGCCGCGCGACCCGTCGTGAGCGGGTCCTGGTCAGCCACGCGGTCCATCCCCACTACCGCGAGACGATGCAGACGTACTTCAGCAGCGGACTCCAGCTCGATGAGATCCCTCTCGTCGCCGAGGGCCCGGACGCCGGGACCACCGACCTCGATGTGCTCGAGCGGCTCCTGGCCGATCCCGAGCGGCCCGTGGCCGGCGTCCTGGCGGCGCAGCCGAACTTCTATGGGCTGCTGGAGCCCATGGCGGCGATCGGCGCGCTGACGCACGCTGCGGAGGCCCTGTTCGTCGCGGTCGTGGAGCCGGTGTCGCTGGCCGTGCTCGAGCCGCCCGGTGTCTACGGCGCCGACATCGCGGCCGGCGAGGGACAGCCGCTGGGAATCGCCCCGCAGTACGGCGGACCGTATCTGGGGATCCTCGCCTGTACCGAGCCGCTCGTCCGGCAGATCCCCGGGCGCCTCGTCGGGATGACCACGGATGTTCGCGGCCAGCGCGCCTTCGTGATGACGATGCGCGCGCGCGAGCAGGACATCCGCCGCGACAAGGCCGCGTCCAACATCTGCACCAATCAGGCGCTCCTGGCGCTTGCGGCCAGCATCTACCTCGCGACGATCGGTCCCCACGGCCTCCGGGACGTCGCCGCAAACGGGGCGGCCCGGGCATCCGAGCTGCAGGCGGCGCTTGCGAAAGTCGGGATCGAGCGGCTGCACACCGCGCCGTACCTGAACGAGTTTGCGATCCGCGTCCCCGATGCCCGAGACGTCCACCGCCGGCTGCTCGACCGCGGGATCCTCGGGGGACTGGTCCTGGCCGACGTCGAACCGGCCGACCCGGGCGTCGCCGACGCCCTCCTCGTGTGTACGACCGAGGTCACCACGAGCGCCGACATCGCCCGGTTTGCGGCGGCCCTCGCCGACGTCCTGGGCGGCCGTCCGCCGGTGGCCGTCGAGGCCGGGGTCGGGATCGATGGGAGCGTCGGCGCAACCGCGGGCCGGATGGGCGGCCGATGAGCGTCACCGGTCCGCGCCTCCAGCCGACCCTCTTCGAGCGATCTCGTCCGGGTCGTGGTGGCGGCAAGATCCCGCACCCGCCAAAGGACGCCCTGGACCGCATCCCGGCTGTGCACCGCCGGTCCGAGCCGCCGGCGCTCCCGGAGCTGAACGAGCCAGAGGTCGTTCGCCACTACGTCAACCTGTCCCACCTCAACTTCGCCGTGGACACGGGCTTCTATCCGCTCGGCTCGTGCACGATGAAGTTCAACCCGAAGTTGAACGAGTGGGCGGCACGGCTGCGCGGGTTCGCCGAGCTCCACCCGATGGTGCCCGACCAGGTCGCCCAGGGCACCCTGCAGCTCCTGCACGACCTGGAGTCGGCGCTCGCCGAGATCAGCGGGATGCGGGCCGTGACGCTGCAACCGGCGGCCGGCGCTCAAGGCGAACTCACCGGGATCCTCATGATCCGCGCCTACCATCGAAGCCGCGGCGACTTCGACCGCATGGATGTGCTCGTCCCCGACTCGTCGCACGGGACCAATCCGGCCACGGCTTCCATGGCCGGCTTCCGCACGATCACGATCCCATCCGCGGCCGACGGGGGCGTGGACATCGAGGCGTTCGAGGCGGCTCTTGGGCCGACGACGGCCGCCGTGATGATCACGAACCCGTCCACCCTCGGACTCTTCGAGACGCGGATCGGCGAGCTGCTCGAGGCGGTCCACGAGGCAGGTGCGCTGGCCTATATGGATGGCGCCAACCTGAACGCGATTCTTGGACGCTTCAAGCCGGGCGAAGCCGGATTCGACGTGATGCACTTCAACGTCCACAAAACGTTTTCGACGCCGCATGGCGGCGGCGGCCCCGGCGCCGGACCGGTCGGGGTGGGGGAGCGCCTGGTGCCCTTCCTGCCGTCGCCGCGGGTGCTCCGCGCCGACGACGGGTCATACCGCCTGGAGCGATCCGGGGAGCGCCCCACGTCGATCGGTCGGCTGCGGTCGTTCGTGGGCAATACGGGCGTCCTCGTCCGGGCCTACGCCTACATCCTGGCGCACGGCGCCGCGGGCCTGCGCGAGGTGACCGACGACGCCGTCCTGGCGGCCAACTACCTCAAGCACCGCCTCCGCGATGCCTTCGACATTCCGTACGACCGCGTCTGCAAGCACGAGTTCGTGGCGTCCGCGTCGGCGATCAAGAAGGCCACGGGCGTGCGCACCCTGGATATCGCCAAGCGGCTCATCGATCACGGCTATCACCCGCCGACGATCTACTTCCCGCTCATCGTCGACGAGGGGATGCTGATCGAGCCGACGGAGACGGAATCTCTCGAGACGCTCGATGCGTTCGCGGACACGCTGATCGCGATTGCCGAGGAGGCCCGCACGGACCCGGAGATGGTCACCTCGGCCCCGCACACCTCGCCGGTTGGTCGTCTCGACGAGGCGATGGCGGCGCGCCAGCCGAACCTGCGCTGGCGTCCCATGCGCGGCGCGGAGATGCCCTGCCCGGATTGACGCGTGGCGGACGATGAACCTCGGCGATCAAGAACGCGTATGGTCAGTGGGGATCGAATACGCCTGAGCCGAGGATCGAACCGACGGACGACCAGCGAGACCTCACGGCCGACCCGACGAGCCCGCCATCCGACGCCGAGCTGTTGAGGCGAATCCAGGCCGACGACCTCGACGCGTTCGCGATTCTCTTCGAGCGCTACCGATCGAACATCTTTCGGACCGCCTACGGGCTCATGGGCGATCGAGGGGCCGCCGAAGAGGTCCTCATGGACACGTTCGGGCGCGCGTACCGTCACCGCGCGGTGCTCCGCCTGGACGTCTCGCCGCTCCCATGGCTGAATCGGGTCGCCCTGAACCTGTGCTATTCGCGTTACGCTCGGCGTCGGCTGCCGACCCAGCCCATCGACGAGGGCACGGCCGCCACGCTCCGGGACGGCGGGGTCCAGCCGGACGCCTGGGTCGAACACGCCGAGTTGCGGCGCTCCGTGCGGCGTGGGATTGCAGCACTGCCCGAAAAGCAGCGCCGTGTGGTCGTCCTCTATTACCTGCAGGGGCTCAGCCTCCAGGAGACGGCAACGACGCTCGAGGTTCGCCTGGGCACGGTCAAGTCGCGTCTTCACTACGCGGTACAGGCGCTCCGATCCCACCTCGCGGCCGAATCGCCGGCTGAGGGCACGGCCGGGGCGGCTCCGGCCCTCGAGCGGGAATCCTCGTGAGTGCGCTGCAGCGCCTCAGGAGCGGACGCGACACCTGCCGCCATCACCTGCCGGAGGTGTTGAAGGCGGTCGAGTTGCGGCTCGACGCCGCCGGGGAATCCGGCCTGGCCGGCGTCGCCGCGGAGATGGGACCCGCGGCTCACGACCACGTGCGACGCTGCGCAGCGTGCCGGGCCGAAGCGACCGAGACGGCGCTGGCACTCATCAGGATCCAGCGCTGGGCCCGCGATTCGACGCGGGTCGACTCACCGGCAGAGATGTGGCCCCGCCTTCGCGCGCGGATCGAGGCCTCGCAGTTGGGCGGCCGTGAGGCCGCGTGGCGTGCGCGTGCCAGCGTCATCGGGCTGATCACGAGCACCCTTGTCGTGGCAATGGCCGTCGGCCCGCTGACGCTGTCTGGGACGGCCGCTGGGTGGGCTGCGCCACAGGAACCGTCGGGTCTCTCCAGTCGCGATCGATTTGTGGGCCAGATCGAGCTGCGCTATGTCCAGCTGGCCCAGCGTGCGGCCGTCCGGCCGTCCGCGACCATCGAGATCGGTGCGACCTCCGGACAGCGACGGTTGCCGGATGGAATCAGGCCAGAAGCCAGGGAGGTGAGCCCGACACAGTCGACGGGTCGAACTCGTGACGTGAGTTGACACGTGTGGGCTCGGTCCGCATAGTACCGGGCAGCGCAGACGCCGCTGCTCACCCGTGCGCGCAAAACCCCCGTTTCCGACGAGTACCACTCGGTGTCGGGCGGAGGACGCCGCCGGAGCGGTTGTCTGGAGAGTGGGAGATGGCGAGAGCCACATTTGGAGGTTCATTGATGCGGAAACGTCTATTCGGCCTGCTTGCGACCACGGCGATCGTGTTCGCAGCATGCCAGGGCGCGGCGACCCCTTCGCCGACCACGGGGGCGACCCCGCCACCGGCCACACCGGTGATCACGCCCACGCCGCCCGACGAGGTCGAGCTGTTCAACAGTGAGTATCCGACGGCCGTTGAGGCCGGGACCGATGGCGGCACCCTGATCATCGGCGACTGGCAGGAAGCCACCCAGTTCAACCCGTTCTACCTGGGCCAGGTCACCGAGGCCAACGTCGCGTCCGCGGTGTGGGCCAGCCTGATCGTCGCCGCGCACGACTACAAGTACCTGCCGGATCTCGCGGCCGATATCCCGACGACCGACAACGGCGGCGTCAAGGTTCCCGGTGACGGCGGCGACGCCATGACGATCACCTGGAAGCTGCGCGACGGCCTGAAGTGGTCGGACGGCGCTCCGCTGACCTGCGACGACTTCAAGTACGCGTGGGAGTGGGTCCTCGATCCGGAGAATGTCGGCGTCATCACCCAGGGCTACGAGGACATCACGGCGTTCGACTGCCCGTCGCCGACCGAGATGGTCCAGCATTGGAAGACGATCTACTCGTCGTACCTGACCTTCCAGATCGCTCCGCTCCCGCGGCACTTCCTGTCGAAGATCGCGGTGGCCGACCAGGTCGCCGGCGCCGGCATGCGGCCGGATGAGATCGTCAGCCTGCCCGTGTCCGGCGCGTTCAAGTTTCAGAGCGTCACCCCCGGCCAGGACCTGCGCCTCGAGCGCAACACGAACTACACGAGCGCGATCTCGGGCAAGGCGGCCCACCTCGACACGCTCATCTTCAAGTGGTACACGGATGCCGACGCGATGATCGCCGGCTACCGTGGCAATGAGATCGACTTCGCGACCGACCTGCAGGACTCCGACCTTGTCAAGGTCGTCGATCTCGGTGACCAGGTGTCGGCGATCCCGGCCCTGCTCTACGAGTTCTGGCGCCCGAACTGGTCGGCGCTCGGCGACTTCGACGCGGCAACCAACGTTGGCGGCTGCTCGCAGAACTCGGCCGTGACCGATCGTGGTGCGCTCTGCCCGGTCGCCGATCCGGCGGTCCGACAGGCGGTGTCCACGGCCATCGACAAGGCCGCCATCAACGAGCGCCTGCTGGGCAACTCGGTCGATCTGGCCAACACGAACATCCTGCCCGGCCTGTGGTACTTCTCGGATCAGCCGGCTGCGGCGTACGATCCCGAGAAGTCGAAGGCGACCCTCGAGGCCGCCGGCTGGGTCGACGGCGACGGCGATGGTGTCCGTGAGAAGGACGGCATCCGCCTGAAGATCGAGCTGTGCACCACCACCCGCCAGGTCCGCGTTGACACGCTGACCCTCGGGGCGGCGTGGCTCCGGGACGTGGGCATCGAAACGGTCGTGAACCCGGTGTCGCCGGCGGATATCTTCGCCGACTACAACGAGTCCACCCGCGAGACGCCGTGCGTTCTGGCGCACAGCAACTTCGACATCGCGGAGCACGCGTTCTCGTCGTCATTCGACCCGAACAGCGGCTTCTCGACGTACCACAGCTCGCAGCTGAACCCCAACGGCGGGAACGACGCTTCCGTCAAGAGCGCCGATCTCGACACGGCCCTCGAGGCCGTCCGGGACAACGTCGACTTCACCGTCATTCGTGACGCGATGGAGACGTTCCAGGTGATCTACGTTCGGGACATCATCGAAGTCCCGCTGTACTACCGCAAGAACGTCGAGCTTCACGCTCCGAAGGTCGGGAACTTCTTCGCGAACCCGACCCAGGCCGGCCCGACGTGGAACGCGGTGGACTGGTTCGTCAAGGGGTAGTCAGGTCCTCCTGACCTCGACGAGGTCAGATCGACCGGCACAAGCGACAAGTTGCTCGGGGCGCCCGCCACGCGGGCGCCCCGAGTCGTATCCTCGTCGGGTCGCTTGCGCGACCTGGGGATCCGTCCAATGCCTCATCAATCGGTGGTGATCCGATGACGAAGTACATCATCCGGCGTGTGATCCAGGCGATCCCCGTCCTGTTCGGGATCACCATCGTCGTGTACGGCATCCTCCTCGCCGCCCCGGGTGGCCCGACGGCCAAGTTCAACCAGAACCCCAGGATCACCGAGGAGATCAAGGAAAAGTTCAAGAAGGCCTGGGGCCTGGATCAGCCCATTCCCGTCCAGTACTGCCGCTGGATGGGCTTCTGCAATCCTGAGAACGAGGGCCTGCAGGTCTTCATCGGCGATACCGGCTGGCCGAACTTCCTGCCCACCCCGATCAGTGGCGCCACGAACGGCGTGCTCCACGGGGACTTCGGGTTCTCGATCTCGAGCGGTGAGCTGGTGAACACGCGGATCGTGCGGGCGGCGCTGCCGACCCTGATCCTGGCCGGCGTGGCCCTCTTCGTGTGGCTCGTCGTGGCGATCCTGATGGGCGTCTATGCGGCCATTCATCGCTACTCGCTGTTCGACCAGGCCGCGACCGTCTTCGCCTACGTCGGGTTTGCCATGCCCACGTTCTGGCTGGGGATCATGCTCATCTTCCTGTTCAGCGGTCCCGGCCTCAACATTCTGCCGGCCGGAGGCATGACCGAAACAAGGCTGTCGCCGCCGTTCGGGAGCGATGAGTACTGGGTCTACTTCGGCCAGAAGCCGCTCGAGGCCCTGTCGGACGTGGGCTGGCACCTGATCCTGCCGGTGTTCACGCTCGTCGTCGTCAACATTGCCGGCGATTCGCGGTTCGTCCGTGCGAGCATGCTCGAGGCGCTGAACCAGGACTACGTGCGCACGGCCAAAGCCAAGGGCCTGTCCGCCCGGACGGTCACCTTCAAGCACGCACTGCGCAACGCGATGCTGCCCGTGGTCACGAATATCGGCCTGGAGATCCCGTTCCTGTTCACCGGCGCGATCGTGACCGAGACGATCTTCTCGTGGCCGGGAATCGGCCGATTGACGATCGCCGC
>JANNUK010000589.1:0-6250 GCA_031395155.1 Chloroflexota bacterium
GCTTCAACTCGATCGGCAACGAGTACGGCCAGCTCGGCGGCCTCTTCCGCGTGATCCACCATTCGGCGTACCTGAGGGAGCTGATCTCCGGTGGGCGATTGCGGGTCCTCGACGACGGTGCCGGGGCGCCACGTTCCGTGACCCTCCACGACAGCTGCTACCTGGCGCGCTACAACGATGTCGTGGCCGAGCCGCGTGAGGTCCTGGCGGCCGTCCCCGGCCTGGAGCTGCGCGAGATGGAGAAATCCGGGCGGCAGAGTTTCTGCTGTGGCGCCGGCGGCGGCCGGATGTGGATGGAGGAGACGCGCGGCACCCGGATCAACGCATCACGGACAACCCAGGCCCTCGCGACAGGAGCCGGGACGGTCGCCACGGAGTGCCCGTTCTGCATGACGATGATGAAGGACGGCCTCGAGGCGGATCCCTCGAACGCGTCGGGCGCCGTGCGCGCCGTCGATATCGCGGAATTGCTGGCGGACTCACTGGCGCCGTCGCAACCGGCCGGCCGTCAGCTACCCGTGCTGAACTGAGCGGCCCCGCTCAATGCTCCGTGGTGTTCCTCAGGCCGGGATTCACTCCGGCAGTTTTGCGCCGCAGGCGATGCACTCCCGGTCCGTCCACAGGTTGCCCATCCCGCAGCGGGGGCAACGCGTCTCGCCCTCGGATGACGCTGCGTAGGGTGATTCCCGTGTGGCGTCGCGCTCGTCGCGACGCTGTCTCCTGAGGATGAGGAGGCTTGCGGCCAGGCCGATCGCGGCGGCCACGATCAAGGCCAGCAGGCCCTGGCTATCGGTCATCGTCCCTGTCCTCGGCGGCTGGAGTCGGAGCCCCCGTGCTCAGGCTCGCCGCCCGCCCCGAGGGTAGCCGAGTCTGCGGCCGATTTGCTACCCCTTGGCGCCTCCATTTTCGCCGCGCACGACGCGTGAGCTGCCCGGTCGGCTCGAGTTCCGGTGCTACGATGGCCCGAGTGAGCCCTGCGACACCGACCGATCCGCCGTCTGCCGCCGGCGGCTATCGACTGAGCGAGGAGCAGGTGCTGCTGCGGGACGCCGTCCGGACGCTCGCCACGGCGCGCATCGGGCCTCGGGCGGCCGACATCGACCGAACCGGCGAGTTCCCCTGGGACGTCAAGGAACTGCTGGCGTCCCACGACATCCTGGGGTTGCCGTTCCCCGAGGAGCACGGTGGGCTCGGCAGCGATCTCCTGACCGTGTGCCTCGCCGTCGAGGAGATCAGTCGGGTCTGCGCCACATCTGGCCTGATCCTCGCGGTCCAGGAACTGGGAGCGCTCCCGATCCTCCTCGGCGGCTCCGCGGAACAACAGGCCCGCTGGTTCCCCGACCTGGCATCGGGCAAGCGTCTGATCGCGTTCGCGCTCACGGAGGCGGAGGCAGGTTCGGACGTCGGCGCGGCTCGGACCCGAGCCGTCCGCGACGGCGATGACTATGTGATCGACGGCTCGAAGCGGTTCATCAGCCACGGCAATGTCGCCGACCTGGTGGTCGTGTTCGCCGTGACCGATCCGAAGGCACGCAAGAGCCGACGGCTATCCGCGTTCGTGGTCGAATCGAGCAGCCCGGGTTTCTCCGTGGAGCGCATCGAACACAAGATGGGGATGCGCGGCAGCCCCACCGCCGAACTCGCGTTTGCCGGCCTTCGCGTGTCCGCGAAGGATCGCCTCGGCGAGGAGGGCGATGGCTTTGGCCTGGCGCTCCGAACACTCGACCGATCGCGGCCCGGGATCGCCGCGCAGGCGGTCGGGATCGCCCAGGGCGCACTCGACGTCGCCACGCGCTATGCGAGGGAGCGGACGCAGTTCGGGTCGCCGATCGGCGACCTCCAGATGGTCGGAGCGATGCTCGCCGACATGGCGGCGGGTACCGAAGCCGCGCGTCAGCTGCTCTACAAGGCATGCACGGAGATCGAGGCGGGGGCTCCCGACGCCAGCCGCTGGGCTGCGATGTGTAAACTCGTCGCCGGGGATACGGCGATGCGGGTGACCACGGATGCCGTGCAGGTCCTCGGCGGATACGGCTACATCGACGAGTATCCGGTCGAGCGGATGATGCGCGACGCGAAGCTCACCCAGCTGTACGAAGGCACCCAGCAGATCCAACGTCTGGTCATCGCGCGGTCGCTCGTCGGCCGGGACCGCTGACCGCCCGCCACACGCGGGATCATTCAAGGAGGATCGAGAGATCGTGCGGATCGTGGTCCTGGTCAAGCCAGTCCCGGATCCAGCCGCAGCCGCCGAGCGGCTCGGTTCGGACGGGAGGCTCGAGCGTTCGGCCTCGCCTGCAGTCGTGAACGCCAACGACGAGTACGCGCTCGAGGCTGCCTTGAAGCTCGTGGCGGAGCACGGTGGCGAGGTGGCGCTGCTCTCGATGGCCGGAGGGTCGGCTCCCGAGACGATGCGCAAGGCCCTCGCGATGGGCGCGGCCCGCGGGGTCCACGTCATGGATCCGGTACTCGCCGGGTCCGACGCGCTGTCGACGGCTCGTGTCCTGACCGCGGCACTCCGAGACATGGAGGCGGACCTCATCCTGGCCGGTGCCGACACCTCTGACGGCGGCGGCGGCGTCGTCGCTCCCGGGGTCGCAGCGTTGCTCGGCGTGCCCTACCTGTCCTATGCGTCGAAGATCGAGCCCGATCCGGCCGCCGGCACGGTCCGGGTCCGCCGAATCAGTCCGACCGGCTACGACCTCCTCGAGGCGCCGATGCCGGCGCTCATCGGATGCACCCAGGCGCTGGGCGAGCCGCGCTACCCGTCGCTCAAGGGGATCATGGCCGCTCGCTCCAAGGAGATCGCGACCCGCACCCTGGCCGATGTCGGTCTGGAGGATGGTTCGGTCGGTGGCGGTGTGGCCACAACGCGCGTCGTCGACAGCCGCAAGCCGCCGGCCCGCGCGGCCACCCGCGTGGTTCGCGGGACGCCCGACGAGGCGGCCGCCGAGGTCGTCGCGTTCCTCGCCGAGCGGAGGATCATCTGATGACCGACCTGTGGGTCATCGGCGAGATCGGCCCGGAGGGCGGCCTCGCGCACATCTCCGCCGAGGTCGCGACGCTCGCGCGGAACCTCGCGGACGCGGCGGGGGGATCGGCGACCGGGGTGGTCGTCGGCGCGACGCCGGACATTGCCGCGGCCGAGTTGGCGACGTACCTGCCCCGCGTGCTTGCGGTGACCGACCCGGCCGCCGCGGACCACGCGTGGGCGATGATCGCGGCCGAGCGCATCGCGGCGCTGGCCGGAACAGCGGGGCCGGCATGCATCCTCGTCGGCGCCGGTCCGGACGGGCGCGATGTCGCCGGCGCGCTCTCCGCGCTGCTCGGATGGGGCGTCCTCGTCAACGCGATCGGCGTCGAATGGCAGGATGGCGGCCCCGTCGTGGAGATGAGCGTGTTCGGTGGGAAGCTGATCACCACCTCCGCATTTGCCGGTGGCCCGGGGATTATCACGGTGCGCCCGGGCGCGGTCACCGCCGAAGGGACCGGTGGTGCGGCCGGCGCGATCGACAACGTTGCATCGACAGGCGAGCTGCGGCTCCCGCGCGTGGCGATCGTCGATCGGGTCTCGGAGGCCGGTGCGGCGGCCCCCATCGAGGAGGCGCGGATCATCGTGTCGGGAGGGCGGGGACTCGGCGGGCCCGACGGATTCAAGCTCGTCCAGGAACTTGCCGACGCCCTCGGCGGCGCAGTCGGGGCGACACGAGCGGCGGTCGATGCCGGATGGATCAACTACAGCCAGCAGATCGGGCAGACCGGCAAGATCGTCAAGCCGCAGCTGTACCTCGCGCTCGGGATCTCGGGTGCGATCCAGCACAAGGTCGGGATGCAGACCGCCGAGACGATCGTGGCGGTGAATCGTGACCCGGATGCGCCGATCGCGGAATTCGCCGACCTGGTGGTCGTCGGCGACCTGTTCCAGGTGGGTCCGGCTATCCTCGAGCGCCTCTCGAGTCGGACCGGCTAGCAGAAAGGCACGGCGGACGGCCATGGGTGGAGCACAGATCCTGGCCCTGGTGGCCTTCGTTGCGCTCGTGGGAGCGCTCCTTCTCGTGCTCCGCGGCATCGGGCGGATCATCGCCGAGCAGCGGCTGGATGAGGCGTTCCGTCGCGGCATCGTCGAGCTCGCGTCACGGGCCGACGTGTGCCTGGCCGAGATTGTTCCCAGGGTGGATGGCGTGCGCCACCGGGCAGCCTTCATCGAGTCGATCACCGCGGAGGCCGAACGTGCCGCACGGACGCTGGGCGACCTCGCCGTGGAGGGGCGCGCCACCGTTGTCCCTCGAGATCGGATCGTCCAGCGCGACGCCGTGGTCGCCGCCCTCGAACAGGCCGCGCAGTCGCTCGAACGCGTGATCCGCGCCGTCCGGGGCCCGCTCGACGAACCAGGTGACGAATCCGTCGACGCACGGATGGCCGTGAAGCGCGGCTTCCTCGACCTCGTCCACGCACGCGAGGCGCTCACCGCTGTGGCCACCGAGGCAAGTACCCGGCGACCGGTCTTCGGGCGCTTCGCCCGGCCCGCCGGACGGAGCGGCTGAAAGCTCTCCGGATGGCTCTCCGGAAGGCTCGTCTGTGACCACGAGAACCCTCTATCTAGTGGTATCCTCCATTGAGACCACTACCCCTTGTGGTGTCAGCGGATGGGAAGCCTGATCGATGCGGTGCCCCCAGTGCGACGAGCGTGAGACGCGAGTGATCGATTCGCGGGACCTCGACGACGGCGCCACGATCCGCCGACGACGCGAATGCGCGGCATGCTCTGCGCGCTTCACGACCTATGAGCGCGTCGAGGCGGCGCGCCTGGTGGTCGTGAAACGGGACGGCACGCGCCAGGAGTTCGACCGCGACAAGCTGGCCGAGGGCCTGAGGAAGGCCCTGACGCGGCGCCCGGTCCGCGACGATGCCGCCGAACAGGCCGCCGACGCGATCGAGGCCGAGCTGCGAGCCAGCGGGCTCTCCGAGATCCCGTCGTCTCGGGTTGGCACAGCGGCGATGGAGCAGCTCCGAGCGATCGACCACATCGCCTACATCCGGTTTGCCAGCGTGTACCAGAGCTTCGAGGATCTCGAGGATCTCAAGCGCGAAGTTGACACGCTGTACACCGAGCGCGGCAACGGAGCAGGCACCAAGTGAGCGTCCTCTCGGATCGTGACATCCGAGCGGCCCTTGATGCGGGCAGGGTCCGGATCGACCCCTACGATCCCATCGATCTCCAGCCGTCCTCGGTGGACCTCCACCTGGATCGCCGCTTCCGGGTGTTCCGCAACAACCGCTACCCGTACATCGACGTCCGCACCCCACAGCCCGACCTCACCGAGATGATCTCGGTGGCCGACGACGAGCCCTTCGTCCTCCACCCGGGCGAGTTCGTCCTGGGCCAGACGGTCGAATGGGTCGAACTCCCGAACGACCTCGTCGCCCGCCTCGAAGGGAAGGCGCTTGGTCTGGACACGCCGATCCCCACGCCGTCGGGTTGGCGGACGATGCGCGAACTGGAACCCGGCGATCACGTACTCGACGAGGCCGGGCGGCCGACCCCGATCGTCGCAGCGACGCCGCCCATGCTCGATCGACCGTGTCGCGAGGTCATCTTCTCGGATGGCCAGCGGATCGTCGCCGACGCCGCCCATCAATGGGTGACGATCGACAAGAACGGCCGTCGATACGGACGGGCTCGAGCGGCCATTCGGACAACGGACGAGATCGCCCGCACGCTGCGCGTCGATGGCGAAATGAACCACCAGGTTCCGCTCGCCGGTCCGGCGCAATACCCGACGCGTCTCGACCTGCCGATCGAGCCGTACACCCTGGGGGCGTGGCTCGGGGACGGGACCACCACATCCGCGGCGATCACCTGCTGCGACGATGAGATCCTCGAACAGATCAGCGGGGAGGGATATCCGGTTCGGCGGCTCGCCTATGCGCCCCACCTGTACAGCATCGGCGCGACGGGGCGCACGCGCGACACAGGAACGGGGAGATACGCGCGAAACGGGACACTCTCGAGCCGTCTCCGGAACCTCGGGATGCGTGAGGGCAAGTACGTGCCCCGGGCCTACCTCGAAGCCGGCGTCGGTCAGCGACTCGCCCTGCTCCAGGGCTTGATGGATACGGACGGCTACGTCGATGACGTGGCTGGTCGGTGCGAGTTCACGAGCACCAGGGAGGGCCTCGCCGACTCCGTGGTCGAGCTCGCGGCGAGCCTCGGGTTGCGTCCGATCAAGTCCGAAGGCCGGGCCACCCT
>JANNUK010000591.1:0-3480 GCA_031395155.1 Chloroflexota bacterium
CTCCCATGCGCGCCGTGCCCATCTGGTGGGCCGAGAACACCGTGGCCCGGTTCGGCGCGAGGTCCAGCGAGGCGAGGCGCGATTCGAACACGGCCCACCGGCGAGCGGCACGCTCGTTATCGCCGCGGCCATCGTCGCGAAACCAGATTGGAGGCGTGGCGGCGCCCATGATCTCGCGCGCCCCGGCGGCTCGCGCGAGTCGTGCCATCCGGACCAGCGCGTGATGCAGGGTGGCCTCGCCCACATGGTCCAGTCGATAGTCGATCCTCACGCGCCCGGAGCGCGTGAGCCGGACCCGTCCCGAGCCCCCGTCGCGGGTCACGGCGATGACGCCAGCGAAGTAACCCACGTCGCGCAGCAGCGCGGCGTGCTGTGCCGCCCCTTCCCAGGGGAATGCCAGCGCGATGAGACCCGGATGGCCGGGAGCCGACTCGAGGACATAGCCGTTACGACCCGGCTCCGAGGCCGAGAACTCGTCGACCCGGGCGGCCTGCATCGTGCCGCGCCACATGTCGATCCGATCGTCGAAGCGGGCAGCGATCACCGGGACCGGGTGGAGACGGAGATGGCGTCCGAGCGCCGGATGGTCGATCCCGGACCGCTCCAGGATCGTCGGTGTCCGGAGCGCCGCCGCCGCGACGACGACCTGTGGCGCGCGGACGAAGAGCTGCCGCGCTCCATGCACCTCCCCCAGCATCGCCTCCACGCCGACAGTCCGGCCGCGCTCCAGGACGACCCTCGTGACCGTCGCGCCCGGCACGACCCGGGCGCCGGACCGGAAGGCCGCGGCGAGGTGGGCCCGGATGCCCGACCGTTTCTCGCCGCGAGTACAGCCGAACGGACATGAGCCGCACGCCCCGCAGGACGTGGCGTTGCGCAGGACCGGGCCGGCCGCCCAGCCCAGGGCCGCGGCCCCGCGCAGCAGCACCTTGTCCTTGGGTGGGATCACCGTGGCTGGGGCGAGCTCGAGTTCGCCGCCGATCGCCGCGAGGTCGGCGTCCCACGTGGCCCCGACGACATCGGTCAGACCATAGCTCGCAGCCCACTCCTCCCGAACGTCGAGCGGCGCGGGAACGCAGGTCATCCAGTTGATCAGCGTGCCGCCGCCCACTCCGGTGCCGGCGAGGATCGGGATGCTTCCGTCCCAGCATGCGCTGAGCCCCCGGTTGAGATAGAGACGCTCGAACGCGGTCAGCTCGTCGGCGGGCATCGAGGCCTCGTCGACGAAGGGGCCTGCCTCCAGCACGACGACGGACCGGCCGGCCCGGGCCAGCTCGGCGGCGATCACGCCGCCCCCCGCGCCCGATCCAACGATGACCACGTCCACGTCGATCGTCGCCGTCGCGCCGCGGCTCGACGTTCCCGGCGGAGGCGGGACGATCGTGGGCCGGATCGGCGTCCGCTGTTCGGTGACCGGTCGCTCGTCCTGCGCGTAGCCCATCTCGACCAGGCGCGCGTTGCGCCCGTCGGCGTCACGTTCCGCGTACGCCAGGAACGTCAGGAGCCGTCGATACCCCGCGAACCCGGCGCGCCACAGCGCCAGGCGCGAGGTGCTCCAGCGGAGGAGGAACCGCTCGCGCTCGTCCGGCGAACGGGCGGCGAACGGGATCGGACGACCGCCGAGGACCAGGTTGGCGAGGCGCGATCGCAGGGCGAACAGGACGGCGCGCAGTTGGAGAACCTGGATCGGGTCGAGGGCGCTCTCCATCGCCACGGCGGCGAGCCTGGCGCGTTGTTCGCCACGCCCCGGGACGAAGGCCTCGGCAAGCTCGGCGAGCGTGACCAGGTCGGCGGGCGAGAAGACACGCGGCGACTCCTCCCGCGAGAGCGGCGTCGCCGTCGTCGTCACGTGCCGGTGGCGACCCCGTCGCGCCGAGGATTGCCCCGTTTCCAGCCCTGGGCGGGCCACGCCTCGCAGCGGAGTGGCCGGTCCTCGCGATAGCCGAGCGCATAGTCGGCCTGGATGAGCGTGTGCAGCTGGCTGGTGCCCTCGTAGATGACCGCAGCCTTCGAGTTGCGCAGGTAGCGCTCCACGGGGAATTCGTTCGAGTACCCGTTCGCGCCGTGGATCTGGATCGCGTCGAGCGCGGCCTGCACGGAGTGCTCTGTCGCGTGCCACTTGGCGAGGGATGTCTCGCGGGTGTTGCGAAGCCCCTGGTTCTTGAGCCAGGCCGCTCGCCAGACCAGCAGCCGGCCCATCTCGATCCCCTTGGCCATGTTCGCGATCATCTGCTGGACGAGCTGATGGCGCCCGATCTCCTGGTCGAACGTCCGCCGTTCGTGCGCATAGCGAAGTGACGCGTCCAGGCAGGCCTGGGCCAGGCCGACCGCGCCCGAGGCGACCGTGAACCGGCCCTGGTCGATGGCGCTCATGGCGATGAGGAAGCCCTCGCCCTCCTCGCCGATTCGATGCTCCTCCGGCACGACGACGTCGTCGAGATTGATCAGCCCCGTGTTGCCGGCGCGGATCCCGAGCTTGCCGTGGAGGGTGCCCGTCGTGAGGCCCGTCATCCCCCGCTCCAGGAGGAACGCGGTCACGCCCTTGTGCTTCCTGGCGCGATCGACCGAGGCGAACACGAGGAAGTGATCGGCGAGATCGGCAAGCGAGATCCAGATCTTCTGGCCGTTCAGGCGGTACGCAGCGCCATCGCGACGCGCCGTCGTCTGGAGGTTCGCTGCATCCGTGCCCACGCCCGGTTCGGTCAGCGCGAACGTGGCCAGCTTCTCGCCCCGCGCCTGCGGGACGAGCCAGCGTTGTCGCTGCTCTTCGCTCGCCCACTGGAGGAGCGCGAGCGAGTTCAGGCCCACGTGGACGCTCTGGACCACGCGGAACGCCGTGTCGGCCCGCTCCAGTTCCTCGCACAGGATCGCGAAGCTCACGTAGTCCATGCCGGCGCCGCCGTAGGCTTCCGGGATCGGGGCGCCCAGGAATCCGGCGTCGGCCATCCGCTCGAACACCTCGCGGTGGACCTCGCCCTTCTCGTCCCACTCGCGGATGTGGGGCAGGATCTCGGCCTCCGCGAAGGCGCGGACGCTCTGCTGGACGAGGCGGTTTTCGTCGGTAAGGGTGAAATCGATCACAGGCGTGCGAACCTCGGCATCTACGGCCCAACGAGGACCGCGAGCGCCATTCTAGGGCGCGTCAGGCTCGGCAGGTCGGGCTCGACGGGTCGGGCTCGACGGGTCGGGCTCGGCCCAACGCCATAGCCTCCCTATACTCGGCCGATGGATACCCCTTCCGGCAACCTCGCGGCCCGCGCGGCCGAGCACCTCTCCCCCGTCATCGGCCGCTACTTCGAGCGGAGCTGGAGCCACGGAATCGGCCATCGCCTGTTCGACATGGACGGGAAGGCCTACCTCGACTTCGCCAACGGGATCGCGGTGACGGCCCTCGGACATGCCCATCCGGCGGTCACCGCTGCGATCCACGCCCAGGCCGACCGGCTCATCGGACCCACCGCGGCCGTCGGCTACTCGGAG
>JANNUK010000602.1:0-2063 GCA_031395155.1 Chloroflexota bacterium
GCCGGCGATCTGGACGACCGCCGACGGCTTGCGCCGGAGCCAGTCGAGGAGCTTCGACGGCGGCACAAGGACGGCCTCCTCGGGATTGTCCGGGCGGACGCTTCGGTCTCGGGCCGCGGCGGCCGTGAACAACACGCCGAATGAGACGACGTAGCCGGCCAGGACAGCCAGCCCGAACCAGAGGAGCTCGCGCCAGAGCCGGCTGCCTGGCCGTGCGGCATCGTTCGCCGAGAGCCAGAACATCACGCCGACGATGGGCCACGACATCGTCTGCCACAGAAACATTCGAGACCACGTCAGTGCCGGCGGCCCTGGTGTCAGAACCCCGAACCGTACGTTCGCGTAGAGTTGCACCAGCCGGTAGGTGATCAAGGCGACCGCCGCGGCGAGCGATGCCAGTGCGGTGACCACGAGCATTTCCCACCACTCCCCGACAACAAACATAGGGCCTGCGATCGCAGACATCCAGGCCCCGCCCACGAAGAGCGCAAGAGGGACGGCGACGAGCGCGGCGGCGAGAAGGAACGTGAAGCGCGTCAGCAGGAAGAACCGAACCCAGTCGCCCTTGCCCAGCTTCGCCGGGGACGGCTGCCATGGTGGCGTCCGGGCCGGCACCTCAGCCGTACCGGCCATGTAGCCGAGGGCGGCCAGGCTCGGGAGGAAAAAGTAGGCGCCCCCTTTGACGGCGACGAACCGCGACAGGCCCGACGCGCGGCGCGCCACACGGTTCTCGGCAGGGGGCGGAAGGGTCATGGTCGCCGCGGGCACCTTCCCCTGGCGCGGGCCCATGATCGGATCGTCCTCGCCCGCGAGCCCGCCGAATGTCTCGTTGTTGATCCAATTCTGCTGGAGAAACTCGAACTGCCGCTCGATGTCGGCGTTCAGGCAGATGAAGTGCAAACCTTCCCGGCCCTCGTCGTTGTACGGACGGCCGCGTCGCATGATCCGATGGCGGTTGGCCACGCGCCAGCTTTGCTCCGCGTTCTCGCCGAGCGAGTCGCGCGGGTTCGCTCGCCGGATGTGCGCGCCGACCGGACACCGCTCGCCGTGTGGGTCGTCGTGGTAGTCGAAATCGTTGGCCGCAGGGGCCGAGGCTAGCGCGGCGTCGTGCGCGATCGGACACTTGATGAGGGGTGAGCCCTCCTGCCAGCGGCCGACCAGCAGGGCTTTGAAGCGATCGACCGGAATGTCCACACCCTTGCTCGCCGTCTCGCAGTTCGCCTTGAACAGGTCGACGGCCTGCGCGAGCTGGCGGAACACCAAGTACGTGCCGTTGTAGCCGAGGTCTCGCCGCTCGGAGTCGTCCTTCGACGGCGGCAATCGCCCGTTGCGGTCGCACAGTGGGTGCAGTGTCGGACTGAGCGATACCTGCCGGTGGCCGTCGCGGTGGCCGAGCAGGATCTCGCCGTCCTCGAGCTCATGAATCTCTGGCTGCGTCACCTTGTGCTTCTCGCGCAGCTTTCCGATCGCTCCCTTGAGCACAGGCTGCGAGAGACCGTCAACGAACCCGAAAGGTTCCTTGACTGGAGCGCTCAGATCCGCCGGAAACTCCGCATACAGCGTCGTCGCGGTTCCCGGCGCTGTCGCACCGCACGACTCAGCCTCGCGGATCCACCGTGTGACCTCCACCTTCAGGGCCGCGGCATCGGCTGCAAACACGAGCAGCAGCGCATCGACGGCGCTGTTGGGCCGCTGACCGGCCTGGCCGTCGCCGCTGTCGCCTTCGTAACCCCACTCCCATTCGCGGGGAGCGCTCGCGCCGACGTCGCCAAGAATGCGCGATCGGTGATCCGGCGTCTTCGGCTCGGTCCATCGCCTCCCCAGCCCATCGGCAAAGGCCAGTGGAAACGTCTGCAGAGTGGTTCGGTCGAGCCCGAGCGCGACGAGCCCCGTGTAGGTAAAGGCCACGTTCAATCGGACACCCGGGCGCCCGAGAGGGCCGACCTCCTTCGGCACGGAAGAGTCGATGCTCTGGGTCTCGAGCAGCTCGCCGAGCCACTCCCTCGCCTTGTCAGGGCGCTGCTGAAACCGCAGCAGTACGTACGCCGCGTACGGGAGGCGTC
>JANNUK010000606.1:0-1577 GCA_031395155.1 Chloroflexota bacterium
CTCGAGTTCGGTCGAGATCGCCAGCTGGAGGTGGTGGCCCGGGATGCCCTCGTGGTACGCGGTCGCCTCGATCTGATAGCGGCCCCACCCGGAGGGATCGGAGGTGTTCATGAAGAAGACGCCGCCGCGCGAGCCGTCCATGGCCGGCGCGAAGTAGTACGCGATGGCACCGTGCGGCGTGGCCTCGACCGCGCAGTCGGCCTTGGGAAGGATCCCGAACCAGTCGCCCATCGCGGCTTTGGCCTTGTCCATCGCGGCGACGGACGCGGTCACGATGTCGTCGGCGTTCATGTGATGGAGCGCCGGGTCGGCGCGCATCGCCTCGAAGATCGCTCCGAGGTCCGACGTACCGACTGCCTCGGGGCCGAGCGCCCCGTACTCCCCTGCGAGCGACGTAACCTGGGCAAGGCCGACGTCGTGGATTTCCTGGGCCGACATAGACAGCGTCGTGTAGAAGCGGATCGAGCTGGCGTAGGCCTCCTCGCCACCTCCCAGCCAGACGAGACCGCAGTGCTCATCCGGTCGTGCGATCGGCAGGACCTCGTCGCGAAGGGCGTCGCGATAGGTAGCCAGCGCGGGTCGGATGTCCTCGCCCACGGCGCGCTGCAGATCGGCTCGCCAGGTCTCGACATCGGTCAGGCCGATCGGCTCGGCGGTCACGAGCATCGGGTCCTCGGCCACGGGGATCGCCAGCCAAACGTCGAGCTGGTTGATCGTCTGGCGAACGGCGAAGTCCGCCGGAGTCCGCCCGCGGGCGATCCCCTCGCGATGTCGATCTGCTTTGTCGCGGAACATCCGCGAGATCGACCGGAACTTGGCCGGCATCGCCTCCGCGACCTCGGCGGTCGGCAGGGTCATCTTCGGGATGCGCACCTGGAGTGACGCCTGCGGCCCGAAGATGGGATCGGCGCCGAACTCCTCGAGGCGAGCAGCGCTGAGGTCGGCCAGCGACGTGGCGTCCTGCGAGATCATCTCGCGCGAGATCCGCTCGTCGGCGGTCAGGCCGTCGGACGGGATCGCCTCGGAACGCGCCGCAAACGCCCGGAAGGCCGCGATCTCGCGATCTTCGGCAGCCCGGCTGGCGTCCTCGTAGCGGTCCGCGAACCGGTAGTCGCCAAGCATGTGGGCCGAGGTCGGCCAGATCTCCATCCGGAAGTCGTGATACTCGTCGGCGAGCCGCTGGAGGTCGTCGGTCACGCTGGGCACCTCTGCGCGTTGGTCAGCTTTCGCTGGACCTCGGTTTGGGCGCGCGTCCCCCGGGCCGCCCGGCCGCGCCCGTTGGTGCCGGAGAGTCGCCCGTCCGACCATGGTACTCAACGCGCCGCCCGGGCGAGTCCCGGCGGGGGATCGCGTTGCCGGACATGACGACGCCGGAGGTCTGCCGTTCCGGCCGCCTCCGGCCCGAAGGCCGACCTACATGATGTCGAACGTCTCGCAGACGTCGATCGAGCCGCCGTCGCCGATGATCGGGCAACTCTTGGCCATTGTCAGGGCCGCGTCGAGGCTGTCGGCGCCCAGGATGCTGTTGCCGCTGGCCGCCGCGCGTCCGTCGCCGGACACCGAGCCGTCGGCGTTGA
>JANNUK010000614.1:0-3259 GCA_031395155.1 Chloroflexota bacterium
TGCACCTCGTCGGTGCTGCGCGCTCGCAGGCACCCGAGCATGAAGAGAGCTCCCCACAGGTAGATCGCGCCGAGGAATCGCGCGTGCAGTGGCGGTAACGTGAACCACGAGAACATGTCGGCGAGCACGGCCGGCAGGAGCAGGCCGCCGACCGCGACCACGGCCGCCGCGATGAAGATCACCGCGAAGAAGACCTTGTGGGCTTGTGGGATCGGTGTCACAGTTCCAACTCCCTCGCGTTAGCTCGGCCATGTCCGCCCGCCGTTCGAATCATTGAGATCCCGGTCAACAGGATGACGAGAAATGCGCCGCTCCAAGCCACCGTGCCGGCGGCTGTCCACGCGATGGTGTGCATCGAGAAATCCACGATCATCAGCCCGAGAATTGCCAGCAATCCCAACGCGATCTGGATCGCGCCGAGCGTCAGCACTTCGACGCTCGATGCACTGCGCCACACGAGGAGCGAACCGACGGCCAGCGTAAGGAAGACCGCGCTGTACATCCCTCCATGAAAGTCGTCGATCTTCCAGGGCCAAAAGGCGCTGGACGGGCCGGGCGCGATCAAGAGCCCGACGCCGTAGGCACCTGTGATCAGCCCTTGGATCAGGACGTACCCTCGCCACCGCGCCGACAACTGACTGGGTGTTGTGGACCTCAAAGCGCGAGACGTCCACAGGTAGTAAGCGGCATTGATCGGCAGGGCCGTGTACAGAACGAACCAGGCGACCGTGATTGCGGTCGGCGGTTCGAATCGGCTGAGGTTCACCAACGACACGATCAGGACGACGACCGTGAACGTGAAAATCTGGGAAGCAACCAGGCGTGCCGGTTCCCAACGTCCCACCCGCAGCAGCATCGCAACGCCGATAAGTGAAGCAAGGTAGATCGCTCCCAGAAAGCGCATGTTGAACGGCGTGAGCGACCACGGCCAGATCAGGCGCGCGATGTCAGGGATGAAGAACAGGGTTCCGCCCGCAACGGCAAGCACGCCGAACTCGATCTTTGTGAACCGCCGCAGCAGCGATGTGATCGACGGGTTCGTCGACTGCCCTTGTGCGGCCACCGCTCAGGCCCCGCGGCTTTGCGCGGTCGGTGCGACGCGAGCGGCTGCCCGAACGCGTCCGATCGTCAGCCGAGCCTTCTCCCGGTTTACCGCAGAGACATAGCGGTCGCGCGTCGTGTAACGCACGTCGATCTGGCCAGATTCGATCTCAGCGACCACGGACTGACCCACGCCCATCTCGTGCGCCACCTGGCGCCGGCCGATGTGGGCCGGGCGCATTGACGACAAGACCGACCGCGTGAGCCGCATCTGCCTGACGCCCGTCGTACGTCACAAACCCGTCGACCTCACCGCCGAGTCGCAAGGCGGAAGCGATGTGGATGGCATCGAGTGCACGAAGTCCGGTGCCACCTGTCGCGCCGGCGACATGCGCAAGGTCGGCGTCCAATTCGACGAATGCGAGCAGTGCGAAGACGGGTTGCGGGTCGGCGTCGGGATTCGCCCGCGCCACCGCCTTCGCGACCTCTACGACCGCCACCCTGCTCGACGCAAGACGACGACCTCGCACCAGGTCCTGGAGGGATCCGGTCTCCGGCTCCTCCACGACCAGTTTGGTGATCGCCGACGCATCGAGGTACAGGCTGCTCAGCGCGCGTCCCCCCGACGCTCGGCCAGCAGGGCTTCCGTGGCGGTCATGCCGGTCGTCACGGGCGTGGGTATCGGCAGCGATGACGTATCCGTCTTCATCGCGGGGGTAACCTTCCCCTCCTCCACCAGGCGTGCCAGCGTTGGCCGCCGGGGAATCAGCGGGCCAAGGTGCGCGACCGGCCGTCCGAACACGGTCACGTCGAATCCCTCACCGGAGTCGGCCCTGGCGAGGTAGTGCCGAAGTCGATGTCGCAGTTCGCGCATCCCGATCTGCTCCATGTGACACACGGTAACACAAGGTTTTCCGGCGGCGGAGCGACGATCGCGGCCTCTTCGTCGACGGCTCGATCGACGATGTCCAGCTCTACCGCGGGACGGCCGTTCCGAATCTCGACCTCTGGCTCCAGTGGGCCGTTGGACCGTCAGGGCTCTGCCGGTCGTAGTCGGCTGGGCGCAACGACAGCGTAGCCCGGCGACCGGCGGCAACCGCACCTGCCATCAGCCGCGTCGCCGGAGCGCCTCCGTTCGCTGCTCGAACTCCTCGATGTCGATCTCGCCCTTTGCGAATCGGCGGGCCAGGATCTCGGCAGGGTCGTCCTCACGTCCCCCACCCCTGCTTCGACCATCAGTCCCCGTGACCCGGGCGACGAGCCACGCGATGAGCGCGACGACCAGGACCACCACGACCGCCCAGACCACCATCCAGAGACCCATCACACCCCAGTCGGCGGCCCCGTGCCATTGCCACATCTCGCTGCTCCTTCTGCTCTGAGCGCGGTCCAATCCCCGCGTCTCATATACCCGTGGGGAGTATCGACAAGATTCGGCGTCCGTGGCGAGGGCCAGGTGGCCCGTCTGGACGGTCGATTCGGCGGGGTGTTGACATTGGTGCGGCTCAAGGGTGCATTGTGGCCAAAGGATCCCCGCGCTGGGCCCCCATGGATCAAGGAGGGTTCGTCATGGCCGGCATCGTCAAGAAGAGCCTCGATCGCCCCGATGAGACGTACGAGTTCGTCCACGGACGCTCCGACATTGTGCGCGTGGGGGATGCGGAGGTCTGGCGCTCCGAGCTGGGCCCGGGCTGGAACTGGGACGAAGACCTGAAGCCCTATGCCGAGGGTGCGACGAGCTGTCCGATGACGCACCGCGAGTACGTGGTGGCCGGGCAGATCCGCTACCTCATGACCGACGGCTCCGAGGAGATCGGGTCACCGGGCGATTACCTCTTCATCGAACCCGGACACCGGGCCTGGGTCGTCGGCGATGAGACCTGCGTCCTGATCGACTGGTAGAGCACTCCCCGCGAACACGAGATCCAGCGTTTGGCCGTCATCCGTCACGCACCTCGCCGGCATGCCCGATGTGCACGAATTGGCGCCACAGGACCGCCACGAGCAGCGCGGAGCCCACGAATCCGAACCAGAACGGCGCGGTGATTCCGAACGTGCGCGCCAGGAGGCCTCCGATCGGCGTTCCGACCACCAGCCCGCCGACGATCGCGACGCGGTAGACCCCGCCCACGCGGCCGAGCAGCGCATCGGGGACGGCGCGCTGGCGGACCACGGTGGACGTCGTGCCCCAGACGAAGGCATGCGCCCCGAACACGAC
>JANNUK010000002.1:0-10184 GCA_031395155.1 Chloroflexota bacterium
GGGGTGCTCGGCGGACACTCCGACTGTTCGCCTGGGTCGCGGAGGAGTGGTACCGGGCCGTCGTCGTCGCGAACCACGTCCGCCGCGGGCATCTCGTGATCTGCGACCGCCACTTCGTGTGCGACTACTACGCGGCCGACATCGCGCCACGCGAGGGCCGTCCCCTCCTGCGCCGGATCCACGGGTGGCAGCTCCGCCGCCTGTACCCACGGCCGGACCTCGTGTTTGTGCTCGACGCGCCCGTGGAGGTCCTCCATGCTCGCAAGGACGAGGACACAGTCGAGGTCCTCGCTCGTCGCCGGGACGACTATCTCGCTCTCAGCAGGGCGCTCCCGGGCGTCCAGGTGATCGACGCCACCCGTCCGCTGGACCATGTCGTTACGACGGTGGCCGCGGCGATCGTCGATCGACTGCCGGCCGATACGCGGACCGACCAGGCGGCAGCCGCCTCGAAGGCCGGCTGATGCGCGCCGATCGACGCCCGGCAGCCGTCGTCGTCGGGCTCGATTGCATCACCGGCCTGCAGACATCGCGGCTACTGGCCGCCCGCGGAGTCCCGGTCATCGGGATCGCCTCCGACCCACGCCACTTCTGTGCCCGGACGCGCGCCACGGAGCGCGTGATCGCTGCCCCGACCTCTGGGCCAGGTCTGATCGCAGCGCTCCACGCCCTCGCCCCGGAGCTGCCGGCGCCAGGATCGGCGTTCCTCCTGCCGTGCACCGACCTGGCCGTCCTTACGATCTCCGAGGCTCGCGACACGCTCCCGGCCGCGTATCGGTTCGTGCTCCCGGAGCATGACCTGCTTGCGCGCCTCGTCGACAAGGTGGGCTTTGCCGAGCTCGCCGCCGAGTATGCACTGCCCATCCCACCGACGATGGTCATCCGTGACCGGGCCGATGCGGAACGGGCGGCGGCGACGCTTGCGTTCCCGGTCGTCGTCAAGCCTCCGATCAAGAGCCCGGAGTGGCTGGCCGGGGCGCGCACCAAGGCCTTCCGGGTCGCCGATCCGCAGGCACTCCTCGCACTCGCGGACCGGGCCCTGGCATGGAGCGACGTTCTCATTGCGCAGACGTGGATCGAGGGTGGCGAGGAGCGCCTGATCTCGTGCAACGCCTACTTCAGCCGGGACGGACAGCCGCTGGCGACGTTCATGGCCGGCAAGCTCCGCCAGTGGCCGCTGGAGACGGGGACCGCGTCGCTCTCCGAGGAGATCCGAGATGACGAGGCGCTCGAGGTGACCGTCCGGATGTTCACGTCCGTCGGCTACCGCGGCCTGGCCTACCTCGAAGTCAAGCGCGATGCTCAGACGGGCGCCATCGGCATCATCGAACCGAACCTCGGGCGCCCCACCGGGCGTTCGGCCATTGCCGAGCGAGGCGGAGTCGAACTGCTCCTGACCGCCTATGCCGATGCTCTCGGGCTGCCGCTTCCCGTGGACCGGACGCAGACGTATCGAGGCGCCAGGTGGATCTACTGGCGCCACGACCTCCAGGCCGCGGCAGTCCGGATGTGGCGAGGCGAGCTCACGCCCCGACAGTGGGCTCGCTCGCTTCGCGGCCGGCCGGTCGAAGCGGTTGGTTCGCTGCGCGATCCGCTGCCGTTCGTCCTGGACAACGCCGGGGCCGTCCGCTCTGCGGTCCGGGCGATCGCTCGTCGCCTGGGGCGCCGTGCGGGCCGATCCGCGCCCGTCGCGGGCCACCGATGAGCTGCCGGTCGATCGCCGGGCGCGTGCTGGGTGGCGTAGCGAGCGTCGATCGGGGCCGTCGCGACCTGATCGGCGTCCTCACCTACCACCGGGTCGTCGAGGCGGACGATGACGCACCTCCGGGCTTCGGCTCGGCCCATCCGGACGAGTTCGTCCGACACATGACGATGCTCGCCCGCGCCTACCACCCGATCTCGCTGGCCGACCTCGCGCGCCGGGCCGGCGGAGGCCCGGCCCTCCCGCGGCGATCCGTTCTCGTGACGTTCGACGACGCGTACCGGGACTTCGCTACGCACGCCTGGCCCGTTCTCAAGGACCTCGGGATCCCGGTCGTGCTGTTCGTTCCGACTGCATTGCCCGACTCCGGGACGATGTTCTGGTGGGATCGATTGCACGCGGCCGTGCGCGCGGCAGAGGCACGACCGTCCTGGTCATCCCCGGTGGGCCTGCTCCCGCTGACGACGGCGTCCGATCGCGCGGGCGCCTATCGCCTCCTCCGCGCGCGGATCAAGGTGCTCTCGCACACCGCGGCCCTGGAACTCGTCCATGAGGTCGTGGCGGAGCTCGCGCCGAGCATGGACGCACCGGAGCGTTCGTCCGCGCTGACCGGTGTCCTCAGTTGGGCCGACCTTCGGGCGCTTGCCGAGGACGGAGTCGACCTCGCAGCCCATTCGCGCACGCACCCGCTGCTGACGCGTATCCCGGCCGCGAGCCTCGACGATGAGATCGGTGGATCGGTCCTCGACCTTGCCGAGCACATCGATCGGCCGCCGATGGCGACCTTCGCGTACCCTTCGGGGGCACACTCGACGAAGGTGCGGGAGGCTGCCGAACGGAACGGCATCAAGATGGCGTTCACGACGGACCGTGGCCTCAACGACCTGCGTCGCTGTGACTGGCTCGCCATGCGGCGGATCAACGTCGGCCGACGAACGGATCGATCGTTGCTCCGGGCACAGCTCAGCAGCCGGATGGGGCCGTTGGTGAGGACGTTCGCGCAGCGACGCGGATCGCGCCGGACCGGCGGGACGATCGTGCTGGCTGCGCCGGGACGCGGCTGACAGGCGAAGGAGGCATCGTGGAACTGTCGGGATACATCGCCGTCGTTCGCCGCTGGTGGTGGACCCTGCTGGTGGCGGCGTGGGTCGCCGGTCTCACCGGATTCCTGGTCGCCAGCCAGATCCCGCCGACGTACGAATCCCGGGTCTCGCTGCTGGTCGGGCCGATCAATACCGACGCGAACACGCTCAAGGCCTCCGGCCAGCTGGTGCAGACATACGCCCAGCTCGTGACCACCGAACCGCTGCTCGACTCGGCGATCCAGGAGACGGGCCTGACGATCGCGGCGGTGGACCTCGTACCGGCGATCCGCGCCACGGCAAACGACGTGACCCGGATCCTGTCGATCCGCGTCCAGGCCGGGGTTCCCGAAGATGCGGCGACGCTGGCCAATGCCATCGCGACCGAGCTCATCCAGCTCGCGTCCCGCGGCATCGGTCGACCGGAAGGGCAACTCCAGATCATCGAGGCGGCGAAGGTCGCGATCGCGCCCGTCGCCCCGCAGGTCTCGATCCTCGTCCTGCTGGCGGCGGCTGCGGGTCTGATCGGTGCGCTCGTCATCGTCCTCCTGATCGAATACCTCAGCGACAGCATCCGCTCTCGCGAGGACCTCGTGCGGGCCTCCGGGGGGATCCCGCTGGGCATCGTCCGTACCGGTGGGACGGATGTCGTCGCCATGGCGAGCGGTCGTGCCGGTCAGTCCCACCTCATGCTCGCCGCGAAGCTCATCCTCGGGAACGAGGCGCGTAAAGCCACGTCGATTCTCGTCCTCGACGCGACCACCACGCGGACCGCGGCGGTCGTCGCAGCGAACGTCACGGCCGCGATCGGGCGGCTCGGACGGCGCGCGGTCGTCGTCGACGGTGCTGCCCGACAGGAAGGCAGCCTGACGCACCTGTTCGGGCTTGAAGGCCGCACGGGCGCCTCGGACTTTCTGGTGGGGGCGGCCGACAGCAACCTCGAGGTCATGATCGGCGGCATCACCGTCGTCCCTTCCGGGACGATCGACATGCCCTCGATCGACGCGGATCGCTGCCGCACGCTCGTCGCGGCCCTGTCGAAGTCCTACGACGTGGTCGTCATCGCCACGGCGCCGGTCACAGAGTCCGCGCTCGCGACCGTGTGGGCCCGAGCCTGCGACGGCGCGCTTCTCGTCGCGGAGCGCGACCACAGCCGGCGCACAGACGTCGCCCTCGCGACCGAGAGCCTCGCCCTCGTCGAGCGGCCGCTCATCGGCGTGGTCCTGGCCGAGCGCGGTCGCAGTCTCGGCATGAGGATCGAGCGACCGGCGGCAGCCGAGATGCCCCGCCCGGCCGCGGTTCGCGTTCGGCCGCCGCAGGCTGTGGCCGGGGAACGCGTGAAGGCCGCGGCGGCGGACAGGTCGAGGCGCCGGCAGACGGAATCGCCGGCGACGCCCGCCGCCCCGACGGCGGCGGCGCGTCGGCGACAGGCCCGTCCGATCGCCACGGCATCGACCGATCTCCCTTCGGACTGAACCGCAATGCGGATCCTCGTGACCGGGGGGGCCGGGTACATCGGCTCGGCGGCCGTTCGTCGACTACTGGGCGGGCCGCACACCCCGATCGTCCTCGACACCCTGGAGCACGGCCACCGACCGTCTATCGAGGGCGCGCAACTGGTGGTCGGTGATGTGCGTGACGTCGCCCTCGTTCGCGGACTCCTTGTCGATGAAAGCATCGAGGCGGTCATCCACTTCGCCGCGCTGAAGGTCGTCGACGAGTCGATGACCGATCCGATCCGCTACCTCGGGACGAACGTCGGAGGGACACTGGCGCTGCTCGAGGCAATGAAAGGCACCGGTGCCCGCCATGTCGTGTTCTCGTCGACCTGCGCGGTCTACGGCACGCCCGCCGAGCTACCGGTGCGAGAGACCGCTTCCCTGGCCCCGGAGAATCCATACGGCGCGTCCAAGCGGATCGCCGAGGATCTGCTGCGCTGGAGCAAGGCCGGCGGTATCCGCACGATCGCGCTGCGTTACTTCAACGCGGCCGGGGCCGCCCGGGATGGGCATCACGGCGAGGACTGGACGGCAGCCGCAAACCTCATTCCGCTGGTTCTACGTGTCGCCCTCGGCCGATCGCCGGTCCTGCGCATCTTCGGGACCGACTACCCCACTCCCGATGGGACCGCCGTCCGCGACTACGTCCACGTCGACGACCTCGCCGATGCCCACGTCCTCGCCCTGGAGCACCTGGTCGGCGGTGGAACAAACGGCGTCCTCAATCTCGGGACGGGACGCGGCGCCTCGGTGAGCGAGATCGTGGACCTGGCCCGAGTGGTCACTGGCCGCCCGATCGCCACGGAGAACGCGCCCCGCCGGCCGGGCGACCCGGCCGCCATCTGGGCCGATACCTCGTTGGCCACCGAGCGACTGGGCTGGACGGCCCGCCACGACCTGCTGTCGATCGTCGAGAGCGCCTGGGCCTGGCACTCCCGATACCCCGATGGCTACACGCACGGCACGGGAAACGCCGGCGTCGGGGCCGAAGGGGAAGACGACGGGTCGCAATGACCGGCCCGACCGTCGCCTACGTCATGTCGCGGTTCCCCAAGCTGACCGAGACGTTCATCCTGACCGAAATGCTGGCGGTGGAGGCCGCCGGCGCGCGGATCGAACTGTATCCCCTCCTCCGCGAGCGAGAGCCCACGATGCATCCTGAGGCCGCTGCGTACGTCGCACGGGCCCACTACCTGCCGTTCGTGTCGGCGGCGATCGTGCGCAGCCACGCGGCGCTGCTCGGGGCGAGTCCGCGTCGCTACCTCGGCGCCCTGGTAGCGGTGCTGCGGGGCACGTGGGGAAGCGCGAACCTCTTCCTCGGCGCCCTCGGAATCTGGCCGAAGGTGGGCCACGCGGCCCAGCTGATGCGCGCGAGCGGCGTCGATCACGTTCACTGCCACTTCGCGACGCACCCGGCCCTCGCCGGGTTCATCATCCATCGCCTCGTCGGGATCCCGTTCAGTTTCACGGCACATGGCTCGGACCTGCACGTCGATCGCCGGATGCTCTGCGAGAAAGTTCGCGAGGCGCGGTTCGTGGTCACGGTTTCCGAATCAAACCGGGAGGTCTTCGTCGAGGAATGCGGTGGTCCGATCCCCACCCTCGAGGTCATCCGCTGCGGCATCGACACGGCCCTGTTCGCTGCCCCGGGAGCGCGCGCGGCGGCTTCGGTCGCCGGGGACGAGTTCCGGATCCTCATGGTCGGCACCCTGCACGAGGTCAAGGGACAGGTCCATCTCATCGAGGCGCTCGCCCGACTTTCACCCGATGGACCGCCCGTCCGCTGCCGGATCGTGGGCGATGGACCGGATCGAGCGGCGCTTGAACGAGCCGCCGCCGAGTGCGGCGTCGCGGACCGGGTGGCGTTCCTGGGCCGGCGGACGCGTGCCGAGGTCGCCGCCCTGATGGCCGACAGCGACGTCCTCGTGGTGCCCAGCGTGCCGACCCGAGGCGGGAAACGTGAGGGATTGCCGGTGGTCATCGCCGAGGCCATGGGCATCGGGCTGCCCGTCGTCGCCAGCCGCCTGTCGGGGATCCCGGAGATCGTGATCGACGGGGAGACAGGCTATCTGACCCCACCCGGCGATCCGGCGGCCATCGCCGAAGCGCTCGAGCGACTCCGCCGCGATCCGACGGCTCGCGGTGCGCTGGGTCGTGCCGGGCGGGCGCTCGTCGTGCGGGAGTACGACATGAACAGAAACGCGACGGAACTCGTCCGCCGCTTCGCGCTGGCGAGCGCCCGGTGATCGAAGCGCTGTTCTGGGTGGCCGCCGGGATCGTGGGCTGGACCTACGCCGGGTTCCCGATCGTCCTGTTCGTGCGCGCCGCACTCCGGCCCCGGCCGGTCCGGGTCGAGGACGTAACGCCGTTCGTCTCGGTCGTCCTGGCCGCCCACAACGAGGCAACCGCGATCAGGTCACGGATCGAGAACCTGCTGGCCAGCGACTACCCGCCGGAGCGGCTCGAGATCATCGTCGCCTCGGACGGCTCGACCGACAACACGGCGCTGATCGCCGCATCGTTCGCCGACCGCGGCGTCCACGCTCTCGATCTCGGGCGCGTCGGCAAGGCGGCCGCTCTCGATGCCGCCGTGGCCCGTGCCGGCGGCGCGGTCGTGGTGTTCACCGACGCGAACACCACGTTCGACCGGGATGCCATCCGCCGGCTCGTGCGACCCCTCGCCGACCCATCCGTGGGCGGAGTGGCGGGCGACCAGCGGTACGTCCGCCCCGACCGCGGAGACAGCTCCCAGGGGGAGCGCAGCTACTGGGACCTGGACCGCCGCCTGAAGGTCGCCGAAAGTCGTGCCGGCAACGTCGTCTCGGCCACGGGCGCGATCTATGCGCTACGGCGCGAGCTCGTGGAGCCCGTCCGAAGCGGGGTCACCGACGACTTCTTCACCTCCACGGCAGCCATCGCTGCCGGGCGACGGCTCGTGTTCGTGGGCGATGCCATCGCGCGTGAACCGGCGGCGCCCACGACCACGCGCGAGTACGAGCGCAAGGTCCGGATCATGACCCGTGGCCTGCGCAGCGTGGCGGCGAGGCGAGAACTCCTGGATCCTCGCCGGACCGGCTTCTACGCGATCCAGCTCCTGTCACACAAGGTGCTCCGCCGGACGGCCGTCGTCCCGTTGCTGATCATGGCAGCAGCGGCGCCGCTTCTGGCCGCACAGGGAGCCTTCTACCGCCTGGCCACGCTCGGCGAGGTCGTGCTCATCGCCGTCGGCGTGGCCGGGATCCTGGGCGCCGGACGATCATGGGCGCGGAACCGGTTCGTTGCCCTGCCGGCGTTCTTCATCATGGTCAACCTGGCCTCGTTGCGTGCCATCGCGAATCTCGTCCTCGGGGCCCGCATCGAACGGTGGGAGCCACGCCGGGACCCGCCACCGGAGCGGATTTCATGAGCGCCGTCAACCGTGCAGCAGGACGGTCCGTGCCGAAAGCGGTCGCGGGCCTCGGAGCCGCGATCGCCGCCCTGAGCGTCGTCGCGGCCGCGCTCCTCGGCGGTGTCGCCGCGGAGAGCCCATTGCTGGCCTTCGGGCTGCTCGTCGCCGTCCCGGTTGCGGTGCTCATCGCCATTCGACCGGAGACCGCGACACTGGTCGTGACGTTCCTCGTGTACACGAACGCGGCGGTTGTCGCCGTCATCTTCCACGGTGTCCCCGCGATCGCCGCGGTGGCCCTTCCCGGGATCCTCGTGATCCCCCTGGTCCATGCCGTCCTGGTCCATCGCCAGCCGATCGTCATCACCCCAGCGCTGGGGTGGATCGTGGGCCTCTTGCTCATCCAGATCGTTGGCGTCCTCTTCGCCCGCGACACGAACGATGCGCTCGCGGAGCTATCGTCGTTCGTGGTGGAGGGGCTGGGGTTGTATGTCCTGCTCACGAACGTCATCCGGACGACCACAGACCTGCGCCGGGTCATCTGGGTACTCCTGCTGGCCGCGCTGCTTCTCGGCGGACTCTCGCTGTTCCAGGAGCTGACGAAGACCTATCGCAACGACTACGGGGGGTTCGCGCGGACCGACTCCGCGTTCGCGACGGTCGACCAAACCCTCGCCGGCGCCGATCGCATCCCCCGACAGTCCGGCTCGATCGGGGAGAAGAACCGCTTCGCACAGGTCATGCTCATGCTCGTCCCGCTGGGCCTGTTCCAGGCCCGGGCGGAACGTCGGCGCAGCCTCAAGGCGCTGGCATTGCTGGCCGCAGCGCTGGCCCTCACCGCAGTCGTCCTGACGTTCTCGCGGGGAGCATTCGTGGGCTTCGGCCTGGTGGTCGCAGCGATGGTTGCGCTGCGCTATGTCCGTATCTCGCAGCTCGCTCTTGTCACCGTGGCCATCGGCGCCCTCCTCGTCGCGGTCCCGCAGTTCGGGGATCGCCTCTCGACGCTCCAGGCGCTGGGCGGTCTGTTCACCGAGGACCAGGGATTGAGCGCGGCCGACACCTCGGTGCAGAGCCGGGCGGCGGAAAACCTCACCGCGATCGCGGTCTTCGCCGACCACCCGATCATCGGCGTTGGGCCCGGTCAGTTCTCGTCGTACTACCGCGAGTACGCCGTCGGGGTGGGCGGCGTCATTCGCGCCCAGGACCGCGAGGCGCACAATCTCTACCTCGGGATGGCCGCCGATGCCGGGGTCCTCGGCCTGATCTGTCTCCTGGCGATCCTCGGCGTCACGCTGTTCGACCTGCGCCGAGCCCGCCGCCGCTGGCTCACAGTGCGCCCGGATCTGGCGGACATCGCCACCGGCCTGTCACTGGCCGTTCTGACCTACATGACGACCGGACTATTCCTGCATCTGTCGTATGCGCGCTACTTCTGGTTGGTGCTGGCGATCGCGGGAGCCGGCGCCATGATCCTGCGCCGGCTCCCCGATCCCGACCCTCAGGACGGGTACAGCCAGTCCGTGTAGCCAAAGTTCTTGCCCGTCCGGGCCGGCGCAGGACCGCGATACGAGGTGCCGTACCGGGCGTCGAGCAACCATGGTTGCCACTGGTCGTCGCCGACGGCCGGCCAGCCGGCCCGGTCGTAGAGCAAGCGGGCCGCCCGGAGCGACGCGCGGTCCGACCAGGACCATGCGTCATAGCCGTGACGGGCGAGGATCTCGGCCTGAAGCAGGGCCCCCTGGAGGCCCTCCCACGCGTAGTCGGTAGGGGTCGGCGGCCACATCAGCGCGCCGCCACGTCGCAGCTCTTCGGGTAGTGCCCCGTCGAGGGCGATCCCGTCTCGGGAACATCCCGTCGGGTTGATCCCGACCGGCTGGGCCGGGTCGCACTGCCAGGCGAGGTCGCCGTACTTGAATCCCGAGTACGCGGAGCGATCTCCGAGCCAGCCTCTGAAGACGGTCGCGACGCGCGCCAGCTCGGTCGTGTCACCGAGCGAGTCCGTCGTGGTGCCACGCTGCACCGAAATGGGTGTCCGGTTGGTCCGAACGCCACTCGATGTGGCTAGCCCGGCCGACGGCGTCAGCGCAAGGTCAACGCCCAGAGGTCCTCCATGGCGCCGGTGGCGTCCTTGCCACCGAACAGCAACAGGCGGCCGCGCTCAGGGTCATCGATGAGCGCCGCGCCACCCCGGCCACCGGGCCCATCACCGGACAGTGCGATGGCATGGAACGCGGACGCGATCGAATCCACGACGTACACGTCGTTGAGAAACGTCTTGCCGAGGCCGCGCCCACCGACCACGACGACGGTGTCGCGGAATGGGCTGACGGCATAGAGGTTCCGATCGGGTGGTCGATCGATTGTCGCCTTTGCCCAGGTCCCGGGCGCATCGCCGGCGCCGGGGCTGAGGACCCACAGGTCGCCGAGCGCATCGATTCCCGTCGTCTGGCCGGCATAGAGCACGAATCGCCCGTCGGGCGTCCACCAGCACGAGTGAAGGCAGCGCGCGACGGGTC